>NZ_JBHSUM010000140.1:0-11078 GCF_042660605.1 Nitratireductor sp. GCM10026969 | reverse complement strand
CAATTTCCGGCTAATTCCTGTCGAATATTCTGAACGGGGGATTGCTGGCATGCTCCCCGGAACATGGTGAACTTATCCCTGAGGCAGATGTCCGATTGGTCCGCGTAGCCGTCCGGCTGCTACTCGACGAAAAGGGGCCGTTTTCTGCCTGTCCAGTTCTGGCCGAAAGACTGAGTAGGCCGCCGTTCGGCAGACGCTGGAGCGGATGTCACCAGCTCTGGTGTCAAATCAAGTGTGCCAACAATCGGCGGCCAGCAATAGCTCGACCAGGTCGTGGTAACGTTGGCCGTCGAGGCCGCTGAGTTCTTTAATGCGGCCGATGCGCGAATAGACTGTGTTCGGATGTACGCCGAGCCGGCGTCCGGCTTCTTGCACGTTCAGATCGGCATCGGCGAGCGCCCGCAATGTGCGGACAAGCGAGCCTTTGGCCTTCGCATCCGCATTGACGAACGATGAGGTCCACGGCGGAGCTACGGACCGGACATATTCACCTCCACGATGCAGCATCAGACTCCTTAAATCGAGTTCGGCGAATTGCACGACCCGATTGATGACGCTCGCAAAGTCGAGCGCGATCGTCGCCTCCTGCAACGCCCTGGGGAGGAAAGACGTAGACGGTTTGTCGGTGCTCATGCCGATAAGAACCGCCGGCCCAAGGCTGAGCAAGAGCGGATGTAGGCGTGTGGCGAGATTTGCTTGCGGGGCGGTCCAGCCCGATTGGCGCCGGACATCCGAGAACACAGCCGTGACCATGCTGTTGCGGATGCCGACCAACATCCGGATAGGCGTGGTTGCGATCGCGGCGGATATCGCATTCGCAATGCGCTGTGCCCGCTCCGGAAGCTCCATCTCGCTCGGATTGATCGATTGCGCCACGACGACGCAATAGGAATGGCGCTGCTCCAGATAGCCCGCTCGTTTGAGCAACCGTGCTGATCTCGCGTCCGATTCGTCATACCCGCTCAGAAGCATGTTCAGAAGCTGGGTGCGGCGGTCGCCCTCAGCTTCGGCGAGAATGCGCGTTTGCGCAACATACTCCGCAGCCATGATCGTGCTGATCGTGTTGGTATATTCGATCGCAAAGTCGGCCACTGCGGAAATCGCGTCTTCGATCCTGGCGGGCCGTGCCGCAACGACCGCATCTCGCAACCAGCAGGACAGGATCCGGTGGCCGCAGCGATAGGAGTGCAGGATTGCTTCGAGGGGAAAGTACTGCTCGGCCCTGCGTTGCGCATGGGCCCTTACAAACTGAAAATCGCCGATGTCGCCGCCACCGAACAACCTGCGAATTTCGTGAATGTGCTCGCCGGCATGCGCCGCAAGGGTCGGAAGAATCTCCGGATTACCCGAGGCTGAGAATGCCGGAACTTCTGCAAGCACGGCGTCGCGAAGGGTAGCCGCAACCTTTGCCATGCTGGTATCGAGCGACGCTCCGGCATTGCGAGCGAGGCCGTTCTTGGCGAGCCGTGACTGCACCTCCTGCAAAGCCCGTTGATCGTCCATGTCTGGCCGCCAGAATTGTTAAGTCTTCACAACGATCGAGCCAGAGATAGCAGTATTGACGCCATTGGCAAGGCAATTGCCTGGTGATAGTCACCAATCTTGAGGCCTCAAGATCGAACGGAAATGAAGGAGTGAGACAATGGCAAAGTACTTGTTTGTGTATCATGCACACGGCGCCAAGCCGCCCACGGATCCCGCTGAGCAGAAGAATGCGATGGACGCTTGGGGCGCCTGGTTCGGCTCGATGGGAGCGGCCGTCATCGACGGCGGCAACCCGGTCGGGAAGTCGAGCACGGTCAAGTCCGACGGTTCGCTGGCCGAGGGCGGCGGCGCGAATCCCGTTGCCGGCTACAGCCTCATCGAGGCCTCGAGCCTCGAGGACGCGCACAAGAAGGCGAAGGGCTGCCCAATGCTGGCGCATGGCGGCACGATCGAGATCGCTCAGACATTGGACATGTGACCTGCAGCCCGGGAAACCTCAAACGAAGGGGTGCAAGCAGCGCCCCTTTTCTCTTTTCGGGTAAATGGGTTGTGGTTAGCGGGGCGCTTCCTGACCTAACAAACTGCCGCGGGGAACGTCCTTTTGGAGCGGCCGCGGCACGGCCGGGCGCATTGCTGCTCGGCGGCCCAGGGGCCGTTTGTTGCCTGTCCGGTTCTGGCCGAAGAAACTGAATAAGCCGCCGTTCGGCTGACGACCCCCAGGCCGGGATCACTCACTCTCCTGGTCTAGTCGGTATTCAATACCACAGGCTGCGCGCGGCGGCGCTCGACCTTGGCCAGCAGCACCAGGCTTGCCGTTAAAAGCAGTGCCCCGTTGAACGGATGGAATGAGAGCGGCAATGGCTCCGAGCCCGCCGCCAGCACCACCTGGACCAGATAGAGCAGGAAAACGAGCCCAGCCCACCAGCCAAAACCCCGCAGGCGGGAAACCAACAGGGCACCGCCAACAAGGGTGAGAGCCGGAATCGCAAAAAGGACGCCGATTGCCGCATGCACTCCCCAAAGCTCACCGTCCTGGAAAAGGGCGGTGCCGGCGCTCAGGAACTGGGCAAGAAGTCCAATAGGCAGCAGCCTTGCCGACCAGGTGAACCAGCCGGGGTGCCGCGTTCGAGGTCAACGAAAGTGTCGTGCATCTTGTTCGCCATGGTCAGGCCACCTTTGCTTCGCGTGTGGGGGTTGACGCGATCCAGGCCGCCAGCCGGTCGGCATAGCCCTCTGCCGCGGCCTTGAGCGCCTCGGGCGGCAGTTTGTCGGCTTCATAGATGACGAAGGGTGGCGACCATTCGAGGCCGCAGCGATTGGCAGTGGCCCGAAGTGGCGCAAACAATGCCTCGATCTCGAACATGTTGCGCCCGCCGGCCCGATAGGCTTCCGGCACATTGCCGGCGGTCGCCGCCACCATCAGTTCGGTCCCTTCCAGCACGCGGCCTTCCGTTTCATAGTTGATATAGAACATGCGCGTGAGTACGGCGTCCTGCCACGCTTTCAGCAAGGGTAGCGTCGAATACCACTGCACGGGGAACTGGAGCACGATTCGCCCGGCGGCGAGCAGGCGCGCCGCCTCGCTTTCACCGTCGCGGAACATGTCGATGCCACCGTGATAGGCAGACTGCATATCGACGACTTCGATATCTGGCAGCCTTGCCGCCGCCGCGGCCAGCGCGGCATTGGCGTTCGACCGTGAGAGGTCGGGATGGAACAGGAGGATGAGGGTCTTGGTCATGATCGCCTCTCTCTGGGTTGTAATGGAGAGACGATGCCGCCGATTGCAAAATTACTCCAATCGATTTTCAATCTAATCTATTATCCGCAGTATGAATTTAAGATCGCTCGACCTCAACCTCCTCGTCGTGCTCGACGCGCTTCTGGACGAGGCCCATGTCAGCCGCGCAGCCGACCGGGTCGGCCTGTCCCAGCCGGCAGCATCGGCCGCGCTGCAACGCTGTCGCCACGTCTTTCGCGACGAGCTTCTCGAACGCGGTCGCGGAACTATGCGCCTGACCCCGAAGGCCGAGGCGCTGCGTGCGCCGCTGAAATCGCTGTTGGCGGGTGTCGTGGATCTGGTCGATCCGCCGAAAGTGCCGCTCAGCGAGATACGCCAAACCCTTCGGGTCACCATGGCGGACTATCCGGCGCTGCTCGTCATCGCGCCCATGCAGCAGGAACTTCAGCATTCCGCGCCCGGCGTAGACCTTGTAATCCAGCCATGGCACGGCGCTGATGCCGCCCGTCTTCGATTGATGGAAGGAACGGCTGACCTGGCCATTTCCGTTTTCCCGCCAGCGGAGGACAAACTTCACCGGGAGGAACTGCTCGTTGAGCACTATGTGGTCGCCATGCGTGAGGGTCATCCCGCAGCCAGCAACTTCAATCTCGACACCTGGCTGCGCTATCCGCACATCCTCGTCTCTGGCCGGGGCGATACGCGAACCCCGCTCGACGCGGAGCTCGCCGGCCGCGGGCTCGCCCGGCGCGTCGGTCTCGTCGTGCCCAATTTCCAGATTGTCCCGTCGCTCCTTCAGGGCTCCGATATGATCGCCATGCTGCCTTCACGCGTTGTGGCTGCCGAAGGCGAACTTATCTCTTTCCCGCCGCCGATCCCGATCTCCGGCTTCCCCCTCCATCTCGCCTGGCACCACCGCCGGGCCACGGACACAGCGCTCCGACACGTTGCCGGAATAGTCGCATCGCTGCTGCGGGAGAGATGACAGCACTCTCCTTCAGTCGCGTGCGTCAGCGATACCATATTATTAGTATCACGGACGGCTAAGCAGGCGGGCAGCTTTGAGGAGCTCGCCAAAGTTGCGTGAAGGACCGAGATAGGGCGCGAAACAGGCGTTCGCGAGGCGTGGCGGGAACGCCTGGGCCGGGCTCAATCACGGCTTTCCAGCAGAAGCATCTAAGGGCAGCATAGGCTCGGCCCCTGCCCTTCGCCACCACCATGCCGTAATCATGCTGTCAAAGCTAAAGCCGGGGAGTCAAGCTGGATCGCCCCCGACCGGCTCTGCAACCCTGACCAGCGCCGCCCGGCCGGGGCTCGCGTCGAAGCCGGCCGAGACGGCAAGTGTCGCATTTCTAATTGGCTGAACGCGTCGCAGTTCTATTTGGCTTTGACAACACTCAGCAGCAGCCGACACGTCTGATGTTCAGCTTGGGGCGCAGTTCGGCACCCCGATTTCGAAGAAGTCGGCAGGAACGTGCCGCGCCTCGGTGATGATCAGGTTCTGCTTGGCGTCCCAGACCATGTGGCGCTCCCAGACCATCTCACCCTCGGGCGTGACCTCGAGGACGCGCCCTCCTTCCGCCTCCGTCAAAAGGATGTTGCCGTCGGCCAGGACCTGGTGTTTCCCCCGGCGCCAGCTGTAGAACGGCACCGCCTCGGAGCCCGCGAAGACCGTTTCCACCGCGCCTTCGCCCGGACGGACCCTGAGGATCCTGCTTGCCCCCTCGCCCGTGCCGTTGTCGTAGATCGTGATCGTGCCGTCGGGCTGGAAATCGGGATCGTGCTGCTTGAACCAGGGCCCGTGCCGCCACCATTTCATGCGCCCGGTATCGGGGTCCGTCACGGCGACGAGATTAAGCTCCCTCAGGCTGATGAGCACGTCGCCGGCCTCGAACATCGGGAAAGCGTCCGCCATCTCGGCACGCAGGGGCTCGGCATCGTTGGGATGGAACGGGTCGGCTAGGTAGCGAACCTCCTCTTCCGCATTCTCGGGTGTTCTGGTGCGGATATTGAAAGTGGCCTGCTGCGCCCTGCCGCCGGCCGCGATCATGTCCTCGATAGCGAGCGTCCGCACGGCCTTTCCCGAGCGCTCGTCGAGCCAGACCACGGTCTCGTCCTGCCAAGTGAGGATCCTCCCCTCGCCGTCGCGCGCGATGGAGTGATGGAACGCGCCGTTGCGTGTCCACATCGGCTCTCCGCAAGCATCGACCCGCGTGATGGCGTTGCCTGCGTCAAACGTAACGGCGAGCGAGCCGTCCTCGAACACCTCCATCCCATGCAGCATCACGTTTTGAGGCTTTTTCTCGGTATCGAGCAGTTCATAACGTATCGGCCAGCGACGAACCTCCCGACCCGTGCCGTCGAAAAGCCTGACGACGTGGAACGATTCGTCCTGTTTCTCGCTCAGTCCGGCGATAAGGATATAGCCTTCCGACGAAGCCCCCGCCGGCGCGCCCGAAAGACCGCGATCCGGGCCGGTATTGCCGCCGCCCGGCGCCACCAGATGCCGCGTGGGCACGAGCGCGAGGTCATTCTCCCAGTTTGTGGAAAGGTCGAGAAGGGTCCGGTATGCCAGATCGACCTGCGGTGCTGGAAACCACCCCCGGCCGGCGGAAAAAATGCCGTAGATCACGGCGAGAACCCCGAAAGACAGGGCAAAAAACGCAGGCCCGATACGGTCGGAAACAGACGTTCTCACCGATCAAACCACCTTTTTTTCTCGCGCTGTCGCGCGCAACGCTCGCGCAAGGAGCGCCCGATGCAGCGCGGTAGCTCGCCGCAGGAGAAGGGGCGAAGCTCCCGGCACCTCGGGTGCCGGTTTCGGCACGCGGAATATTTCGGATGCCGCCAGGAAAGCCGTCCGGTCGCCCACGCCAAGCACCTCGGCAAAAAGCGGCAAGTGGTCGGTGGGCCGGGCGCTGAGCGCGTCATGGTCGACAAAGACGGCCCCACGCGGGGCCGTGCGCAGGACATGGTCGTAGGCGGCAATCCAATAGCGAAGCCAATAGTCGGCGTGCTCCGCCCCACCAGCGTCTTCTGGCGCGCCTGGAAAGGCTATCGGCCGCAGCGCCGTCCCGAATTCGAAATGCCCGATTCCCTCCATATACTGGCGCGCAAAGCGATCGCGGGCATGCAATTCGCAGAATCGGCGATGCTGACGCATCAGCGAAGCAACCTGCGCGGCAGGATTGCGAATGGGAATAACCACCTGCGCATCGGGAAACGCTGCTGCGAGCAGCGGCAGGCGCGCAATGTTTGCGTTGTCCTTGGAGACGTAGCGGAACGCGCCGGATTTGCCGGCCACGATCTTTCGCATATGCCGGGCAAGGAACGTTTCGAAATCTGGCTTCCGGTCAGCCGCCGTCCAGAGCCCGATCCGCGCCTTTCCGTAGTGCCCTGGCCAGAACGCCATCCAGATCATTTCTTCGAAGGCCTCAGGGCTGTCAAAATCCACGGCGATCCCGTCCCCATGCGCGCGTTCGGCCTTCGCTCCGGACTTGCGGAAAACCCGCGAGAACTGCCCCCAGAGCAGCGGCGCCATGGTGAAAGGCATGTTGCGGTAGGTGGCGGAGGCGAACTCGCCCTGGCCGGCAAGAAGCTCGAGAAGGATTGTCGTGCCCGCGCGCGGCAGGGATGTCACGAAAACCGGCCGTTCGGCCTGGACGGCGTCAATCGTGCGCCGCCACACCTTGTCCTCGATCGAGGAGAGCGCGAGCTGCCGCTCCGGGGAAGCAAATGCGAAATTGTGAAGTGCCTTGTCGAGCGCCGAGTAAGGCACCTCGTCGGCCGCGGAGGCGGCCTCGGCGGACTGCCCTCGCCCGCCAACCCTGGCCAAAACGAGCCAGAGGCCGACGGCGCCCACGGAAGACCAGAGAATAAACGGCCAGCTCGTCGCAATCCCCATTGCCCGCTCGATGCTGAACAAGCCAAAGAGGTCTCCACCGATGACGAAGGCGGCTGCGGACACGCATGCTGCCGCGCCGATACCCAGGAGGATGACGAAGCTCCTGAGCAGTGAGAGGGCCGCGCGCTGGACGTGCCTTTCCTTGACCTCGTCGGTCAGATCCGGGTCGGCGATCACGCCCACCGCCTCCTGTGCGACGCCGATGGCGTCGAGAGCGTGGCGCTGCACCTTCAATCCCCTGAGCACGGCGACGAAGGCGAACAGCCCGGCGATGAGCGCCGCAAGGGCCATTACTTCGAGCCGTCCTTCGTCTCAGCGGGTCTTTTCTTTCCAAAAGCGCGCTTCAGCGGGTACCAGACAAAGCCGACGACGGCCAAAACGAGCGCGGCGATGACCGCGACCATGGTTCCGATCGCGGTGAGGCCGGCCCCCGGGCCGACATAGGCAAAAGCCGGATCGGCGATCACGACAGAGACGAAAGCGATCAGAGCCCGGCCGACCATGGCGCTACGACAAGCCTGCAATGACATGGTGCTATCTCTCGTTCCTGGCTGAAACCCGGGTTTGCGGGCTCGCAGCGCCGGATGAGGATCGGCGCGCGTCGGCACCGGTTTCATCAGCCCCGCAGCCTTTCCATGTATTCTTGCTGGACCATTCCGAACGCGGCAGCGGAGGATCGGTTTCCCGTCACTGAAGATTGGCGCCCCGACAGAAGGTGCCTTCGTCTGCTGTGTATATGCGTGATCAACCGGATCACCTGCGACCGCAGGACGAACAGCCAACAGAATTTCCATTTGGTTATGATCAGTTATCACGTACCGATCCTCTGTCGATGATTTGGATCTACGCATCTAAAGCTAGTCTGCATTCGAAGGCGAGAATATGATTCTCGTTCTCATCTTTGATGAGCCCCAGAAAGAAATTGTGACTGGCGGTTGAACTGGCTGGCCAGCTTGGTAGAGACGGCAGGAAACGGTACGAGCGGAGCTCGGCAATCTTGACCGCGGCCGGCCCCGGCCGAAATCGTTGCAGTGCCGCCTCCACCTGCTCGCGCAGATGAGCAGCGGCACGCCAGACCTCCGGCCGGCGGGCCTGCCATCGAATTTGGCCGTCCCGAGGTAGGCCTCCCGGTGCCCTGCTCATCGTCAAGATCTATACCGGCGACCGGTTGAATTTTGGCCTCGCTGCCGAAATGGCGCGCTCGGAAGGCATCCCAGCCAAGATCGCGGTCGTCGCGGATGACGTGGCGCTGGGAGACACCGTTTCACCCAACTGGCGGCGCGGCATTGCTGGCGCTGTGCTCGTCCACGAGATTGCAGGTGCTGCAGCCGCCGGGGGTTCCGATCTTGCGATGGTCGCACGTCTAGCGCGTGCCGCCGCCCCCGATTCGACCCAGGTGGGAGGGATGCCTGGGCCGGTCTTGCAGGGAGGGATTTGCAACTGCCGTTGCCGGATACAAATCGTCGGCCCACCGATTTGTTCCCCATCAAGTCAGCGTTAACCAGATCTGCGCCGCCATCAAACCGGCGGTGATCAACTCCGCTGCGAAGGTTTGAAGGCGCCACCTCGGGATCAGCGATATTAGCCCCGTCGCCTCATAAGGGCGGCGGCGTTTCTCTGGACGAGAGGGCGCACAGTCTCCCGTGCTTCTTGTCTCGGTTCAGTTGGACTTGGCCTGTTCGATCGCGTCCGTAACCAGCATATCGCGATTGTCGGCGCACGCTTCTGTGACGGCCGACGCGGTAATTTCACCGCCTGCATCAGCAGCCGTGCCGACCATTGTATCTTCGGTCGCTTCCGCGCCCACATCTCCGGAGGTTGCGCCCAGCTCGCTGTTTTCAGAGGAGTTCTCTACGCTGCCTGTGGCCTCCGTGTCGATATCGGCCGCAGCGCCACCCTGGATGGAGGCGAGGGTTTCCGATTACGCGGTTGCATCAAGCTCTGTGAAATCGGCACAGGTCATCGTTTCATCCTGCGCAAGGGCGGGCATGGCCAAGGCGCCGCAGAATATCGTCGTTGCGAGAAGCTTCTTCATCGTCACGTTCTCCTTCAACTCTAGATACCGGGCACCATCGATGCCCGCCCATCGAACAAGACGAGACGTTTTGTTGCGAGCAGTACCATCACCGGTTTTCACCGCCTGATATTGATCGATGACTTGGGTATCCGACCTTCGCGAATAACGCGCTGTGCCTTCCGCTGAAAGACGGGAGGGCTTTGCTGTTCACCGGGCGCTATCGATACGGCGAATCGCAGTACCGACGCGGGCCGTTATAGGGCTGGAAGGTATCGGTCCGCACGTCGTATGAACGATAGCGGCTCAGGCACCATTCTACATGCCGGTCTGAGCGATAAGCAGGGGACGAACGTGCCTGATTGGCAAGTAAGCCGCCAATGATGGCGCCAGCCGCGAGGCCACCGATTACGGCACCCACATTATCATCATCTCGATCACGGTAATGGCGGTGACGATGGCGAGGATGCCAGTCCCGATCGCCGCGCTCATAGCGCATCCAACGCTCATGCCCGCTTTCGTCCTTCCAGGGATCGGCCGTGGCGGCCACAGGCATGCCGGCCGTCAAGATTGCAATCGCTACGCAACAGAGCGTCTTCATGTCACGATTCCTCGTTGCTTTCGCCAAGAAATGTATCGAACGCTATTCGGTTCCGAAGAACGGCCGGCGGGGTTTGGGCAGCTAGCGCACGTGCGTCAGCGGGAGGCCAGGAAGCGGAAACCGGAGCCGTACAGGATGAGAAGGGAGACGCGATCCGATCCTCCGCCTTGGAGAGCAATTCGGGAGTAACGCCCCGATTAGGATCGCCGGACAACTCGCCTGACGAGTCGCATTGATATCAAATTTGAAGAGGCCCGGGATATCCTTTCGGTTTCGCCTCAAATTCTTCTTCATCAGGGCGTTAAGTGCTGATTGTGAAGCTTTGGAGACGTTTCTGTGACGGACGTGGCCCCGACGACGCGACAATGGCTGCCGCCACTCCTAAAGCCATTTTCCTGGACACTTCGGAACCAGGCGTGGGCAGCGCTTTTCGTGATCCTTTCGCTAAATGCCGTCCTCCTCGGAGGAATTCTGGTTCTTGAGTTCCGGTACGACATAGACCACTGGAACCTGGTCCGGGATACCAATGCAGTCGCTGGTCAGCCTGCATATTACGGCTCCTATTCAAATCTGGGTGTCCTGATTTGGGCGGCCGCCTCGGCAATAACGCTGTTTTCCTGGTGGCTCCTGACCCATAGGGGCATCAGAGACACGCGTTGGCGCGTGCTCCTCCTCGGCGGTTTGTTCACAGCGATTGCATGCATTGACGACCTCTTCATGTTGCATGAGCATGCTCATCTTGTCGGCGTACCAGAAACGATCGTGCTGGCTGGGTATGCCGCCTTCCTGATCGCGTTTGTGATCAGCACGTTGCCCATTCTGCACACAACGCAGTGGCTCCTGCTCGGCGTTGCTTTGGCCTGCTTGGCTCTCTCGACATTGTCCGATCTGTTGGAATTCCGAGGCAGTGTTTTGCTTGAGGAGGCCTTCAAGTTGAGCGGCATCAGCATGCTCGCGGCATATTTGGTGACGCTGTCGTTCTCGGCGATTGCTGCAGTAGGCGGAAAGCCGAAGACCATCGCTTAACAACAAGAGGCAGATGTGGCGCTCACTGGCAAGCAGCGCCACGCCCTGAAGTAGTTGGCGCATTCGGCCGGCGTGAAGAGGTCGAGGACAGGACCGACAGCGCCCCACAAAGTGGTGATGGTCCTCTCCGCCTTGGCGCGCATGAGGGCCTTGAGCTTGGCGAATGCATTTTCGATGGGATTGAAGTCGGGACTGTAGGGCGGCAGGTAGAGCAGGCTCGCGCCTGCCGTCTCGATCGCGCCGCGAACGCCGGCGGCCTTGTGGGCGGGCAGGTTGTCCATCACGCAGGCGCGCCATCTTCGTCGAC
>NZ_JBHSUM010000139.1:0-11264 GCF_042660605.1 Nitratireductor sp. GCM10026969 | reverse complement strand
TGCTCCGGTTCAGCAGCCCGCCGCGCGCGTGGATAACCCTGCACCCCGTCCCGCGCCCGGCGCACGGGTGCGCCGGGAGGCGCAGCCGACTTTTCTCGAGACGGGCGAGTTTACCCTTCCCCCGCTGCATCTGCTCGCCGAGCCGAAAGCCACCAGCAAGGATTCCAGCCTGTCCAAGGACGCACTGGAGCAGAATGCGCGGCTTCTGGAGGGCGTGCTCGAGGATTTCGGCGTCAAGGGCGAGATCATCCATGTGCGGCCCGGCCCGGTGGTCACGCTCTACGAGCTGGAGCCGGCGCCGGGCATCAAGTCCTCGCGCGTCATCGGCCTTGCCGACGATATCGCCCGCTCCATGAGCGCCATCGCCGCCCGCGTGGCGGTTGTGCCGGGGCGCAACGCGATCGGCATCGAGCTGCCCAACTCCAGCCGCGAGACGGTCTATCTGCGCGAGCTCCTGGCCAGCCGCGAATTCGAGACGACAAGGACGCGCCTGGCGCTGACGCTCGGCAAGACGATCGGCGGCGAATCCGTGATCGCCGATCTTGCCAAGATGCCGCACCTCCTGGTGGCCGGCACGACCGGCTCGGGCAAGTCGGTGGCCATCAACACCATGATCCTGTCGCTGCTCTACCGTATGAACCCGGAGCAGTGCCGGCTGATCATGATCGATCCCAAGATGCTGGAATTGTCCGTCTACGACGGCATTCCCCATCTCCTCAGCCCCGTCGTCACGGACCCGAAGAAGGCCGTGGTGGCGCTCAAATGGACCGTGCGGGAGATGGAGGACCGCTACCGCAAGATGTCCAAGGTGGGCGTGCGCAACATCGAGGGTTTCAACCAGCGCGTGGCCGCCGCGAAAAAGAAGGGCGAAGCCATCACCCGCACCGTCCAGACCGGGTTCGACCGGGAGACGGGCGAGGCCATCTACGAGACGGAGGATCTGGATCTCGAGCCGATGCCCTTCATCGTCGTCATCATCGACGAGATGGCGGACCTCATGATGGTCGCCGGCAAGGACATCGAGGGCGCGGTGCAGAGGCTTGCGCAGATGGCGCGTGCGGCAGGTATCCACGTCATCATGGCCACGCAGCGCCCGTCGGTGGACGTGATCACCGGCACGATCAAGGCCAACTTCCCGACCCGCATCTCCTTCCAGGTGACGTCGAAGATCGACAGCCGGACGATCCTCGGCGAGCAGGGCGCGGAGCAGCTTCTCGGCATGGGCGACATGCTCTACATGGCCGGGGGCGGGCGCATCCAGCGCGTGCACGGCGCCTTCGTCTCCGACACGGAGGTCGAGGAGATCGTGGCGCATCTGAAGATGCAGGGTGCACCGGCCTATCTGGAGGCGGTGACGCAGGAAGACGAGTTCGATTCGGGCGGTGACGGCGGCTCGAGCGGCAACCTCTCGGATTCGGCCGACCCCTACGACCAGGCGGTCGCCGTGGTGCTGCGCGACGGCAAGGCGTCCACCAGCTACATCCAGCGCCGCCTCGGCATCGGCTACAACCGCGCTGCCTCCATCATCGAGCGCATGGAGCAGGAAGGCATCGTCGGCCCGGCAAACCATGCCGGCAAGCGCGAGATCCTGGTGCCCACGGAGAACGAGGAGGTCTGAGGCGGGAAAGACCGCCGCCCTCGCCGGCAGACCGCCAAGGAACGCCCGGGGCGCGGCGGGCGTTCTATCCAGAAGCCCAATTTCGGCCCCCTTGCGGGCATAACGTCCCGTGCAACGATGAACGATACCGGAAAGTCAGGCAACATGACGATCTCCATCATCCGCGACACGAGGATCTCGGGCTTCGCCCGGCACATCCTCTTTGCCGCCGTCGTCGCGTGCGCCGCACTCGCGGCCGGCGCGGCCCATGCCCAGTCGGACGTCGCGCAACGCATCGCGGAGCATTTTTCCAGCATGCGCACGATGACCGGCGAGTTCGTGCAGTTCGGCCCGCGCGGTGAGCAGAGCGGCGGGAAGTTCTATCTCGAGCGGCCGGGCAAGATCCGCTTCGATTACCAGGGGGATGCACGGTTCCGGGTGGTCTCCGACGGGACGAGCGTGATCCTGGAAAACAGGAAGATGAACACGGTCGACATCTATTCGCTCGGCCAGACGCCGTTGAAAGTACTTCTGGCCGACAGGATCGACCTGTCCGGGAGCAAGGTGCAGAGCGTCGACGTCCAGGAGGACGTGACGACAATCCGCTTCGTCGACAAGAAGCTCTTCGGCGATACGACGATCACGATGATGTTCGATTCCGACTCGTACGAACTGCGACAGTGGACGGTGACCGACGCGCAAGGACGGGACACCACCGTGATGCTGTTCAACGTCCAGCGCGGCGTGACGTTCGACCCGAGCGTGTTCCACATCGACTACCGTCGCGTGAACGAGATCAACCGCGCCAACAGCAACCGCAACTGACGGGCCGCCGCGGCACGCGTGCTTGCCAGGGAAGGCTACCCCGCGCTATTGCCGGCTCTTGACCGAACAAAGAGCCGGAATCAGCGCCAAATGCCCCTGAAAATCGCCTCCTGGAACATCAATTCCGTGCGCCTGCGCCTGCCATTGGTGCAGCGCTTTCTCGAGGAATATCAGCCCGACGTCCTGTGCCTGCAGGAGACGAAGTGCCCGGACGACCAGTTTCCGCTCGCAGCCTTCCGCAAGCTCGGCTACGGGCACATCGAGATCCACGGCCAGAAGGGCTATCACGGCGTGGCGACGATCTCGCGCCGGCCCATGACGCTGGTCGAAAAACGCGGTTTCTGCGGCATCGGCGACTGCCGTCACGTCTCGACCTCGGTCGATTTCGAGGGCAAGCGAATCCTCCTGCATAATTTCTACGTGCCGGCTGGCGGCGACGAGCCGGACCCCGAGGTGAACGCCAAGTTCCGCCACAAGCTCGATTTCCTGGACGAGATGCACGACGTGCGCCCGGCCGAGGTGGCCGACACGGCGACCGTTCTGGTGGGCGACCTCAACATCGCGCCGCTCGAGACGGATGTCTGGTCGCACAAGCAGCTTCTCAATGTGGTCAGCCACACGCCCGTGGAGACGGACGGTCTGAACGCGGTGCGCGACAAGGGCGGCTGGGTCGATCTGGTGCGCCGGCATGTCCCGCCGGAGGAGAAGCTGTTTACCTGGTGGAGCTACCGGGCGAAGGACTGGGAACTTTCAGACCGCGGCCGCCGGCTGGACCATATCTGGTCGTCCGCGAACCTCGCGCCGGCGCTTGCGCGCGTGGATGTCCTGCGCGATGCGCGCGGCTGGGAGCGGCCGTCCGACCATGTGCCGGTGATCGCCGAATTCGGCTAAACCCTCGGGCTTTCACCGCAACGTGACTTTTCATTGAAGCGCGACCACCGCTACGTTTGCCGGAGAAAATGACACGACGCGCCGGCGGAGGCAGATCGAGCGACGGATGGCAAAGGCATGAACTCCTGCATTGCGCAGATGCGTGACGGCGCGCTGAGACTCGCACTCGTGCTGCTCGCACTCATGATGCCGCTCCACGCCGTTGCCGGGCAGAAGGTCGCCGGTGTGGTCGAGCTGTTCACCAGCCAGGGCTGCAGCTCCTGCCCTCCGGCGGATGCGCTTCTGGCGGAGCTCGCGGAGCGCGACGATATCGTCGCGCTCGCCTATCACGTGGACTATTGGGACTATCTCGGCTGGAAGGACGCGCTGGCGACGGCGGAGAATACGGCGCGACAGCGCTCCTATGGGGAGCGTCTCGACAATTCGGTCTATACGCCGCAGATGATCATCAACGGCTACCGGAACGTGGTGGGCTCACGCCGCAAGGAGGTCCACGCGGCAATCAAGCAGGGGCGGGAAGACGGCGAGGCTATGCAAGTCGATGTCCGGCTTTCCTCCAGTGACGGCAGCTTCTTCGTCGATATCGGCGATGCGCCTGCCGCTTCCACCGGTGCGCATATCGTCGTCGTCTACTTTCGGCCGCGCGAGGTCGTGACGATCGGCGGCGGCGAGAACAAGGGCCGCTCGATCGACTACCGCAACATCGTCACCAGCTTCCAGACCGTGGGTATGTGGCACGGGAAGGCGATGCGGCTCGAATTGCCCAAGAGCGAGATGATGAAGAAGGGTGGCCACTGTGCCGTCCTGCTGCAGGTTCACGATGCGCAGGGGCGGCCCGGGCCAATCCTCGGGGCGGCGCATTCGGGCGAGGACGGCTGGTAGCCGGCCGTTCCTTCTTCATGGAATGATCTGCGGTCTTTCGCTGGTTGGAACACCCTGGCCGGCGGAAAGTGCGTTCCTCCGGCGCAGCCTCAACCGACCCCCACATACCGGTGCACCAGTTCCGGCTCGCGGCGCAGACGCTCGACACCCACGGTCTCGCCGGTTCTGCCGTTCTCGATGAAGGTCACGCGGTCCGCGATGGGCAGCACCGCATCGACCCTTTGCTCGACCAGCAGGGTGGAGACGCCCTCTTCCCGTAGGGTCGCGAGGGTGTCGCGTATGCGGGCGATCATGGCGGGCATCAGGCCCTCGGTCGGCTCGTCCAGCAGCAGCACGTCCGGCTCCAGGCACAGCGCCCGGCCGATGGCCAGCATCTGCTGCTCGCCGCCCGAAAGGGTGCCGGAGCGCTGCTTCAGCCGTTCGCGCAGGATGGGAAACAGGCCGAGCACGCGCTCGCGCGTGGCTGCGCCCCTGTTTCGCGCCATCAGGCCGATCTCGAGATTTTCGGCGACGGTGAGTTCGGCAAAGAGGCGGCGCCCCTGCGGGACATATGCCACGCCCGTCTTCGGAACCGCGTGCGGTGGAAGGTGCGTCAGCTCCGTTTCGCCCTTGGCGATGCTGCCGGCGCTCGCTGGCTGCAGTCCCATGACGGCCTTCAGCGCCGTCGTCTTGCCGGCACCGTTGCGCCCGAGGAGGCAGTGCACTTCGCCGCGGCGCAATTCGAGCGAAAAGCCGTGCAGGACCTGCACGTCGCCATAAAAGCAGTCCACGTTCTGAAGCTTCAGCGCCACGGTCATCTCACCCACCCAGATAGGCCTCCTGAACGGCCTTGTCGGCACGGATCTCGACCGGCGTGCCTTGCGAAAGGATGCGCCCCTGATCCATGACCGTGATGCGTGCGGCAAGCGCCATGACCACGTCCATGTTATGTTCGATGAGGAGCACCGTGCTCTCCCGGCCGACCTCGCGCACCAGCGCGACGAAGCCTTCGATCTCGGCATCGGAAAGTCCCTGGGTCGGCTCGTCGAGGATGAGGAGCCGGGGCTCGAGCGCCAGCGCCATGGCCAGTTCGAGCAAGCGCTGGTGCCCGTAGGCGAGCGCGCCGGCGCGCCTCTCGGCAGCGGCGGACAGACCGACCCTTTCGAGCGCCGCCATGGCGCCTTGCCTCAGAGCGCGGACGGACGGCCGGGCCGAGCGGTCGAGCAGGTGCCGCTGCACGGCGAGCACCACATTGTCGAGGACGGAAAGGCCGGAAAAGACGCTCGTGATCTGGAAGGTATAGGCGATGCCGGCGCGCACGCGCCTGTGTGCGGGCAGATGGGTTATGTCCCGGCCGGCGAAGCGGATGCTGCCGGAGTCCGGCCGGATGCGGCCGCAGACCAGATTGACGAAGGTGGTCTTGCCGGCGCCGTTGGGGCCGATGATGGCGTGGGATTCGCCCGCGGGCAGGGTGAAATCGACATTGTCGACCGCCTTCAGGCCGCCGAAGGCACGGCTCAGCCCGGCGGTCGCCAGGAGCGGCGTCACGGCAGCCATGACAGCCACCTTTCGCGCACCGTCCCCATGATGCCCTTGGGGAAGTAAAGGATGAGCAGGATGAGGGCGACGCCGACCAGCAGCATGTAGGCGCTCGTATAGCCGGAGGCCGTGTCGACGGCGTAGAACATGAACAACGTGCCGACCAGCGGGCCGAGCGTGGTCGCCGCGCCGCCGGCCAGCACCCATAGAAGCGGCAGGATCGAATACTGGATGGTGGCGAAGCCCGCGCCGACATAGCCGAAGAGCACGGCATAGGCCGCCCCCGCCGCCGCACAGATGACGCCGGAAACCACCACGGCCGCCAGCTTGTTTGCGAAGACGTCGTAGCCCAGCATGCGCGTGCGTTCCTCGTTCTCGCGGATGGCGATAAGCGAACGGCCGAAGGCGGAGCGGACGAGGAAGAGGCTGACGGCGAGCACTGTGGTGAAGAGCGCCAGCGCCGTCATGTAGCGCACGGTCGGGTCGGTGAGGCTCAACCCGCCGCCGGGAAAGGCGAGCATGCGCGCGGCCTGCGGCAGCACGAGGCCCTCTTCGCCGCGCGTATGATCCGTGAAATAGAGCGCCGCGAGATAAAAGACCTGCGCGAACATCAGCGTGACGATCATGAAGGCGACGCCGGCCGTCCTGAGCGCCAGGAAGCCGACGACCAGCGCCAGGAGGGCGCCCGCCATAAGCCCGGCGGCAAAGGCCGGCCACACGCTCCAGCCCCAGTGATAGATGGTCAGTCCCGCGCCGTAGAGGCCGGCGGCGAAGAACATGGCGTGGCCGAGACTCAACAGCCCTGCATATCCGAAGGTGACGTTGTAGCCCATGGCGAAGACGGCCAGCACCATGACGCGGGCGAAGACGCCGTGGTGATAATCCGGCAGCAGAAAGCCGAGCGCGAAGAGGAGAAGGATGATGGCGGCATGCAGCCACAGGCTCCTTGTGTTTCCGCCCGTCATCGTGCCGTCGTCCCGAAGAGGCCCTGCGGGCGGAAGACGAGCACCAGCGCCACCAGGAGGGTGGCCAGCATCTTGGCGAGCGTCGGTGAAAAGAACATGGAGATGATGCCGTCGGACAATCCGATGAACACGGCGGCGACCACCGTGCCGCGGAGCGAGCCCAGTCCGCCGATGATGACGACGATGAAGGAGAGCAGCAGCGGATCGAGGCCCATCAGGTAGTGCGCCTGGCGGATGGGCACGACGAGCACCGCCGCGAGGGCCGCCAGCGCGGCACCGGCGGCGAAAACGCCCGCATAGACCCGGCCGACGGGGATGCCGAAGGCCTGCGCCGTCTCGCGGTCGTACTGCGTGGCGCGCATGACAAGGCCGATCCGCGTGCGGGTCAGAACGAACCAGGTCGCCAGCATGAGCACTGCCGATGCCGCGATGACGGCGAGCTTGTAGGCCGAGTAGCCGAACCAGGGCAGGTCCAGCCGCATGTCGAAGGGCGCCTGAACGGGCCGTGCCTCGGGGCCGTAGAAGGTAAGCGCGAGCTGTTGGATGATATAGAGGAGCCCGATCGTGGCGACGATGGTGGCTTCCGGCGCGTAGTTCAGCCGCCTGAGCACCAGCCGATCGGCGATGAAGGCAACGCCGGCCACCACCAGCGGGCTCGCCACCAGGGCGAGGAGGAAACCGAGGGCGGGATGGCCGCCCACCAGGCTCGCGAACCACCAGGCGAGCACCGCGCCCAGCATGTAGAACTCGCCATGGGCGACGTTGACAACGCGCATCACCCCGAAGACCAGCGACAGACCGAGCGCCGTGAGCGCCAGCACGCCCGCCATCACCAGGCCTTCCAGCGTCGCAAGGAGGAGATAGGGACCGAAGGCCATTCAGAGCGAGTCCGCTGCGGTTTCGAGAGAGTTCTTGCCGGATGTGGATGGGCCGGGTTTTCTGCCTTGGACCGTTCTCACGGTCTCACGGAAACAATGGAGCGATCCACCCGTTTGTTTTCGTGCGATTGCGAAGGGGAAACCCGGGATCCGGGATGACGCGGCGGCGGATGGCTCCGCATATTCCCTCCGGTTCTAGAAAGACATGGTCGTATAATCGGCCTCCGGTTCGTAGAGACCGTCCTCGATCGCGGTGCGGTGCACGACGTCGAGCCGGCCGCCGTTCACCTGGCTGATGCACTGCTCTCCAAAAACCTGATGGATCTTCCCGTTGAAGACCTTCCGGCCTTGCGGGTGCCGGCGGCCGGCGGGGAATTCGGCCATCGCCTCCGTGGCCTCGATCAGCTTCGTGCGGTCCTGCGGACCCTGATAGCCGGCTGCTTCCATGGCGGCCTTGACGACGTAGAGCGTCTCCCAGCAACCGAACATGTGCCCGGCCGTGGAGACGTCGTTGGGATCGTTGACGCTGGCCCCGTTCTCGTCGATGCCGACGGCATCCCGGTAGAAGGCTTCATAGTCGGGCATGTCGGGCTGGGCGTAGCGGGGCATACCCTCCCAGAAGTGGCTGCCGTCCAGGAATTCCAGCCCGGGGCTGTCGATGGCGACGGCTTCCAGCGAATCGATGAAGCCGAAAAGCTGCGGACCGCCGGAGCCGAAGAACTGGCCCATCTCCTTGACGAAGGTGAGCACCGCCGGACCGACCATGACGTGGTAGATCACCTCGGTGTCGCGCGGAATCTGCGGGAAATAGCGGGTGAACGAGGTCTCCGTCGGCGGGATCGGCACCTTGGCGACCACCTCGCCGCCCTGGGCCTTGATCGCCGGCTCGAAAAAGTCGCGGTGGTCGTGGCCGAAGGCATAGTCGGGATAGACGAGGGTGACCTTCTTGCCGAGGTTCTCCGCGATCCATGGCGCCACCGAGCGTACCTGCGCCTTCACGTCCGTGATGCCGGGCTGCACGCAATAGCGGTTCAGCCTGCCCGAGGCCACGTGATAGCCCTCACTCACCACGTAGTAGGGGATCTTGAGTTCCCCCGCCATCGGCGCGGAGCCGACGACGACGTGCGAAAAAAGCGTGCCGTAGACGAGGTCCACCCGGTGCTGGTTGGCGAATTTCTGCACCACCTCGGAGCCGCGCGCGGGGTCGGTTCCGTCATCCTCGATGACGATCTCCAGCGGGCGGCCGTTGATGCCCCCTTCCTCGTTGATCAGCCGGGCGGCGGCGTTGGTCACGCGCTCGTACCAGCGGCCATAGGCGGCGCCGATGCCGGTGCGGTGGCACTGAAAGCCGATGCGGATCGGCTCGGCCGATTGCGCCTGCGCATAGCGCACGAAGCCGGGAGCCGCTGCCAGGCCGGCGGCTGCGCCGAGCCCTTTCAAGGCGCTCCTGCGTGTGACGGGTCCGCCGCTCACGCGCATATTGGAAATCTTGTTCATGCCGGCTCCCTCTCGCCACTGGTTGCAACCGGGCGTTTGGCGGGCCGGTCCGCCCGCCATGTGCGTGAACTAGCTAAAACACCCGCCGTGCCCTGGCAATAGCGTCCGGGTTCAGCCGGCGGTCGGGGTGGAGAGCAGCCACAGGCCGAAGACGGTGTAGCCGACCATGAGGACCGTGATGGGCAACTGGCCGAGGGCGGCGCGGCGGGCCGAGCCGTGCAGTCTGAAGGCGATGGCGTGCGCGAGGACGACCGCCAGTACATGGCCGCCGATGATCGCCGCCGCCTGCGCGTTCCAGATCCACCATGCCGCCTCGGCGCCGAGCACCACACCGGCTCGCACATGGGGCACCGCCGTGCCGAAGAGGTCCCAGCCGCGGAAGAACGGATCGGACATGGCCGCGAGCGCGTACTGGCCGTTGACGAGAAGCGCCGTGAGGTAGTGCGCGAAGTGATAGGCGAGCGCGATCGGAACGATGGACCAGACGAGGAGGCCTGCCGCGCGTTTGAGATCCCGGCCGCCGACCAGCCGCTCGCCCGTCCAGACCGCAAGCGCGAAGGCGCCGGCGAGCGTCAGGGTCATGACCGCGAGGCCGAAGATATTCTCCGTCATGAGGGTCGAGCGCCCGGGAAACTCCAGCGGATTGACGCCGATTGCGCCAAGCCAGAAAAACGTTCGCATGAAGCCGTCGAAGGAGACCGAGCCGAGAGCGAGCAGCAGGAAGGCGACGCCGCTCGGCGGCAGCGGCTCCGCCTCCACAAGCTTGCCGCCGGGCGGGCAGAGGCCGAGGCTGAAGCCCTTCGGCGTCGGCCGTCCCTCGAACACGGAAAGCCGGGCCAGCATGCGATAGAAGACCGACAGGAATTCCATGCGGCTTGTCCAGCCCGCGAAGCCGAACAGGCATATGCCGGCAAAGGTGAAGAGCCAATAGGCAAGGGCGGCGGCCGCCAGGCGCGCCGGGTCGTCGGGTGCCGGATAGACCAGCTCGAACCAGGCGAAGGCGAAGAAGAGCAGCAGCACAGGGCGGTATGCCAGCGCGTCCGGCAGGCGCAGCCAGCCCGTTTCCGGCAATCCAAGCCGCACGGCAAGCCGCCATGGCCCATACCACGGGTTGAGCCAGGCCCACAGATTGCCGAGGAGGCCGTGGGCCAGCGTGAGCCCAACCCACACCAGTGTCCAGACCGTGAGCGGCAGCGGATTGGCCAGCGGATCGCGGCTGCCGGTTGCCCCGGCGTAAAGCAGAAGGGCGAAAACGAGAAACGAAAGAAAGCTGATTGTCGCGCGCCCATCAAAAGGTGGACTCGCGATCCTGAGACGCCTGGCGCCGAAGCGAAGCAGCGGTTCCGGCGGCAGGAGAACAAGCACGAGAAAGCTGAAGGCGACCGCCGCCGCTCCGCCGAGCGCATAGTACTGGGTCGGCAGAAGAAGCACGTGCCCGCGTTCCGAAGCATGGGCCAGCGCCGGCAGGCTGGTAACCGGCAGGAAGAGAAGCGGGCCGATTGAAACGGGGATGGCTTTGATGCGGACGACGTTACTCATGCCGTCTATCTGGCCGAGGCACAAGACTTTGAAAAGCGGCCCGCGCGCGCTCGCCGGGAATTTGCGAGACGCTGACTTCTGAACTCATCTCCTGCAGGTCGGCTCAGGAAGGCCGTCATCCCGGAAAGCCGAAGGCTTGTCCGGGATCCATTCCGGATCGTCGATGAGCCACGGAAAGGATCCCGGCCGCTCCGCCCATTCGACGGGCTCACGGGCCGGGATGACGCGGTGATCGATGGATCAAATGCCCAGGATGCCCTTGGCTTCCTCGAGCGAAGTCATGGACGCGTCGTGGTCGCCGGCCTGGTGCTGCTGCTCACCCTGGCTGCGCAGCTCCATCACCCTTGCCCGTTCCTCTTCCGAGAGGCTGGCGTCGGGCAGCGCGGCATCGATCTCCGCCATCAGCGAGGGGCAGGAATGGGCGAGGGCCGCAGCCGGGAAGGCGATAAGCGACAAGGCAATCAATACGGAACGCAACATCGTGTCCTCCTCATCTCGGCGCGGCACCGCCGCGCGAGGAAGACGTTATCGCCGGTCAACGAGGCTGTGAAGGTGTGGCAGAGTCACGATTGCGCGATCCGCGACTGTGCGGCCGTGGGTTGAGGTCCCGCCTCCGCCCCGGCCTCGCGATCGGCCCGCGGCAATGCCTCGCCGACCCCGAGGCGCGCGGCA
>NZ_JBHSUM010000138.1:0-11274 GCF_042660605.1 Nitratireductor sp. GCM10026969 | reverse complement strand
CCGCGCGGCAGGAGCACCATGCGCTCCGCGGCAGGCAGCACGCCGGCGCCGTGGCCGCGCACGATCATCCGCTCCGGCTCGTTGAGGGGCGTGTAGCGCAGATATTCGGGCTTTTCCTGATCCCATTCGAGCCCGCCCTTGTGGCCATAGACGCGCAGGCGCAGCCCGCAGTAGTTGCCGGGGGCGGCCTGGGTGAGCCACATGGCGCCCGGGGCGTCGTTGTCGAGCCGGAGATTGAGGAAGGCCGTGTCCTCCATGGCCTTCGGCGCGCCGCAGACATGAAAGTCGGCGCGCAGCCGCGCGACCCGCCGGCCGGTGACGAATTCGAGCAGATGCAGCGCATGCGTGCCGATGTCGCCGGTAGCCGACGCCCGCCCGACCTTGGCAGGGTCGCGGCGCCATTGCACCGCCTTGAAGTCGGGATCGTCGGGTTCGGTGGCCCAGTCCTGGGCGTATTCGATCGTGAACTGGGTGATCGCGCCGACAGCATCTTGAGCGATCATCTCACGCGCCTGGCGCACCATCGGATGAAACGCATAAGGATGCGTGACGGCGAAGACGAGACCCGTTTCGCGGGCAAGCTCTGCCAGCGCCCGGGCGTCCTCCAGCGTGGTGGTGATGGGCTTGTCGCAGATTACGTCTATGCCCGCTCCCATGAAGGCTTCGGCGATGGGCCTGTGGGTGAAATTCGGCGTGCAGATCGCCACCGCGTCGATTCCGTCCTCGCGTGCCGCCTCGGCGCGGGCCATCCCGGAATAGTCGGTATAGATGCGGTCGTCGGAAAGCATCCAGTCGCGGCCCGACCGGCGCGCCGTCTCGGGATCGGCGGAAAGCGCGCCGGCCACGATCTCCCAGCGGTCGGAGAGCCGGGCGCCCGAGGCGTGCCACTGGCCGACCACCGCTCCGCGCCCGCCGCCGACCATACCCAGCCGCAGCCGCCGCTCCGCCCGCGGGTAGACTTCCGAACCCAACAAACCCATGATCGCCTCCTCCCGTGGGTGAACCCCCTTTGGCGCAATTCAATGCCGCCTCCGGAGCGCTTTTCAGCCCGGCATTGCCCTCGAATTTACCGGTCGCCCGATGTGCCGCCCGCCTGCAGGATTCGTCCCGGCACTTGCAATCGGCAAAAAGAAGTTGCAACAAACTTTCCGCGATTGCAAGTTATGCAAAGTGCTGTTCGCCGCGCGAGCGCCGCACCGGGAAGGGGAGGTCATGCCCGATAATCCGCCGCAAAGCTACGAGGAGATCGTGGCTGCGATTCACGACCGGTACGAGAAGCTCAGCCGCGGCTACCAGAAGATCGCGCGCTACGTGACCCAGAATCCGAACGACGTGGCGATGCAATCCATCTCCGCCCTGGCCGAGCGCGGCGGGGTGCACCCCTCGAGCCTCGTGCGCTTTGCCCAGCTCTTCGGCTACAAGGGGTTCAAGGAGCTGCAGATCGTCTTTCAGAGCCGTCTCGCCACGGCCGCACAGGGGTTCGAGGCGCGGGTGAGCGCGCTCAAGACCGAATTGCAGATGCACCGCAAGGACGGCTATGCGAGCCTGCTCGGAAATCTCGTGGCGCGCGACATCGCCTCCCTCCAGGATCTCTTGCGTGAAACGCCGGAGGAGGATCTCGACCGCGCCGTGGACATTCTGGCGGGTGCGGACACGATCTATATCGTCGGTCAGCTCCGCTCGGCGCCCATCGCCGTGTTCATGCGCTATGTCTTGAGCATGCTGCGCCGCCGCGCGGTGCTGCTCGACGCCGATGGCGGGCTGTCGACCGAGATGGCGCGGGTGATGCGCCCGAGCGACTGCCTGATCGCCGTCTCCTTCCGCTTCTATGCCAAGGAGGTGGTCAATATTGCCGAGGCAGCCAACGCGGCCGGCATCCCGATCGTCGCCATTTCCGACAGCACATTGTCGCCGCTTGCCAAGTGCGCCACCGTCCAGTTCTCGATTCCGGAAGACGAATACACCTTCTCCCGTTCCCTTGCCGCGCCGATGTGCCTTGCGCAGGCATTGCTGATCGCATTGGCGGACCGGCTCGACCCTGAAGCCGGGGAGGCACTGCGCATTCCCACCGTCACGCAGCTCAACCGCAGCGCAAGCAACAGCGGTTGAGCGGGCTCAAGCCACCTCGCCGATGGAACTTCCAAAGGCGATGCAGTTGCGCCCACTGTGCTTGGCGGCGTAGAGGCAGCGGTCGGCCCGGCTGAGGACGTCGGAGACCTTGGCCGGGTGATCGCGCAGGGCCGCCCCGCCGATGCTCACGGTCAGTGCCCTGCTCAGCCCGTTCGGCGCACACCAGGGAATCTGCTCGACCGCGCGCCGCATCCGCTCGGCGGTTTCTGCTGCTTGCGCAAGGTCGACATCCTTGAGGAGGACGCCGAACTCCTCTCCGCCGATCCGGCCGACCACGTCCTTCTCCCGCACCGACCTGCGGATGGCGCGGGCGATTTCAACCAGCGCATCGTCCCCCTTGAGATGGCCCAGGCGATCGTTGATCTGCTTGAAATGGTCGGCGTCGACGATCAGCAGCACATCCTCTTCGCTGTTCCGATGCGCATCCTCCAGGCGGTCGAGAAAGCGTTCGCGGTTGGGCAACCCGGTCATCTTGTCGTGGCTGGCCGCATAGGCCATCAGTTCGTGCGCGACCTTCAGTTGGCGATGGGCGGACTGCATCTCCGCATTCAGGGCCGATAGCGCATCGCGCGCGGCGCGTAGCCTTTCCAACTGCAGGAAGACGTAGGAAGCGATCGGAAAGCCGACAACCACCGGGATGAGGCCGCATTCAACCAGGTCGAGCCTTGTGTAGGGCACCCCGAGAAAGCCCCTGGCGGCAAGGAAAACCGCATAGGTCGCGGCGACGGCGACCACCGTGACGACAGAGGCTCGTGCAATGATTGAAGTTGCCCGCCCACGCATGTGGCGTCTGTAGGCAAGTCCCGTAAACGGCGCCTTGAACGGATTGTTCGAATTTGACGGAAGGGCTTCAAAACCCCGTGAAGTTCACAGGCAGGGCTTCGTTCATTTCGAGGGGGCCGGGATTTCCATGACGAATCCGCTTCTCGGTCCGGTCGGGAAGCGGTTCATCGGAATCTCCAGATCTTGCTCGGGGACGCGATGCTTCGTCGCCAGAAGCCGGCGTACCGCCTCGCCGGTGAGCGCAATGGTCAGCCACTCGCCGGGACAGCGATGCCCGGTAAGGAATCCGCCGCCGCCCTGGGGGACGGGCATATGAGCGTTTCCTGCCCAATCGTAAAAGCGCGCCGGGGCGAATGTCTCCGGCTCCGTCCAAGCGCCCGGATCGTGATTGGTGCCGTAGAGGTCGAGCAGCACCCAGTCGCCGGGAGCGAATGGATGTCCGCGCCAGGTGAAGGCCTCCAGCACGCGGCCGCCGATCACGGGAAAGAAGGGATAAAAGCGCCGCACTTCCTGGACAAAGGCTGTCACCTCCTCCTCCGACGCATCGGCGGAAAGACGGCCGGCGGCCGAGGGCTGCGTGTGAAGCGCATGGGCTGCAAAGACGACGAAGCGCCCGACCGCGACGATGGGGCGCAACAGATTGATGAGCTCCACGGCGGCGGCCTTCAGTGACAGCAGGTCACCCGAGGGGTCGCGGTGAAGTGCGATGCGCTCGGCCGGCATGCCGTGGTCGAGGAGCAGCAGGCCCTCGCGAATGTCATGAATGACGCCGCGCGCCCAGCGTTCGCAACGCCGGCGCAACAGGCGCGCCCTGGCATGGGAGGGACCGATGCGCCCCGCCCCGTCGATCATGGCGGCAAGCTCTTCCGCCCGCCGCTCGGGCTCCGCATCCCTGAGCCCGAGGCCGCACCATCGGATAGCGGTGCGCGTCAGCATCCTGCCCACGGCATCGTGAATGACGATGTGCCGGCCGGTCCGATCCTGCATCACGGCTTCCCATTCCCCGCGGAAGAGATCGGCTGCCCGCGCCAGGGCATCGTCGCTCATCATCTCCATGAACATGTGCTTGCGATGGCGATGGGCCTCCCCTTCGAGCATCTGAACACTTTCCCGGCCCTGCAGCAACGCGAGGGCGGTGCGCGGCATGGCACCACGGCGCGTGAAGCGCCCTTTCCGGTAGAAGATTTCAGCGGCGGCGGGTCCGCGCATGCACACGACGTCGGACAGCATGATGCGGGTGCGGAAAATGTCGCTGCCCAGCGCATCGCATCGGTTGCCGATGAAGCGATAGCCCTCCTTGAGGACGGCCAGGCTGCTGTCGAAGGCGGAAAGGACGGGAATGGACGACCGGCTCATGCCGTTCCAACCGGGTGGCGGCTGTCGTGTTCCCACCCGGCCGTTACGGCCTGGCAGTACCTTTCAGCCGGAGGAGGAAGAGACGTGGTCGCCCGACTTCCGCGCGGCTGCGGGCTTGTCCTGCGGCTGACGCTCCGGGCCTTTGTCGAGGCTGTCGTCGGTGACCAGTCGCGCCCCGCGCTCATAGGTCAGGTAGCGCCACAACCATTGCATCGAGACCATCAGCCGGTGCTCGAAGCCCACGAGCAGATAGACGTGGATCAGCGCCCAGGCGAACCATGCCGTCCAGCCCGTCATCTTGAGGCGACCCTGCTCGAAGATGCCGGCGTGGCGGCCTACGATCGCGGTGTTGCCGCGGCTGTGATAGGCGAAAGGCTTGAGCGGCGTGCCGTCCTTCAGATGCGCGGCAAGGCTGCGACCGAGATGTGTGCCCTGCTGCTTGGCGACCTGGGCGAGGCCGGGCAGCGGCTTTCCCGCCTCGTCCGTGAAGAGGGCGGCATCTCCGAGCGCGAAGACGTTGTCGAAACCACCCACCTTCAGCGTCTCGTCCACAGGCACCCGGCCGGACTTGTCCGTCTCCACGCCGAGCTTTCGGGCGAGCGGCGAGGCCGCCACACCGGCCGCCCACAGCACCAGCCCGACGGGCACGCTCTCGCCACCGAAGGTGATGGACCGCTCGGCGATGTCCTCTACCGGCGTGCCGGTGAAGACGTCCACGCCCAGCTTCTCCAGCCGGCGCTTGGCATAGTTCGAGGCCTTTTCGGAGAAGCCCGGCAGGATGCGCGGACCCGCCTCGATGAGCATGATCCGCGCTGTCGCGGGCCGAATGTTGCGGAAGTCGCGGGCAAGGGTGAAGCGGCTGAGCTCGGCGAGGGAGCCGGCCAGCTCGACCCCGGTCGGTCCGCCGCCGACGATCGCCATCGTCATCAGCCGCGCCTGCTCGGCCGGGTCGGTCACCCGTTCGGCGCGTTCGAAGGCGAGCAGCACGCGGGCGCGGATCTGCCGCGCATCGCCGAGCGTCTTCAGCCCGGGCGCGAAGCGGGCCCATTCGTCGTGGCCGAAATAGCCGTGCGTGGCGCCGCTCGCCAGCACCAGGTAATCGAAAGCGAGCCGTGTGCCGTCGGCCAGCAGCACGGAGCGTGCATGGATATCGATGTCGGTCACCTCGCCCAGGAGAATCTGCACGCTTTCATGCCGGCGCAGGATCTTGCGGATCGGCTCGCCGATATTGGCCGCCGACAGGGCAGCCGTCGCCACCTGGTAGAGGAGCGGTTGAAACAGATGGTGGTTCTGGCGGTCGACGAGCGTCACCGGCAGGCCGGCACGGCCGAGTTCCCGCGCGACCTCGAGGCCGGCGAAACCGGCTCCGATGACGACGATCCGCGGCGTGGCCACATTGGCGACCGGGCCTGCGCTCAGGGTCGATGCGTCTGTACTCACGGCGCTTTCTCCAGAACTTGTGTGCGTCCGCAGTATGGATGCCAAAAGGCCGGATGTCTTCCAGCCTGTCTATCCCCGCCGCCAGCCTGTGGAGTGTCAACCGGACGCGGGGCGGCTCGGTTCCCTCGAGCGAGGCGGAAGGTGCGGAACGGTCGGGTGCCCGCCGACGTTGTGAGACGCGAAGAGACTGCAAGGGAGCGTCGAATGACCATTGCGCGGTATGTTATCTGCTGCGGAACGGCGGCGGGTTTCGCCACCCTCGCCGCCATGACGGTATCCGCCCGGGGCGCGGGAAAGCATCCGCTGCAGCCCGTCAACGCGACCAGCCATTGGCTTCATGGTGAAAAGGCGGCGGCGGTGCGCCGGGTCGACCTTGCACACACGGCCCCTGCCCTCATCACCCACTTCGCCTCGTGTGCCTTCTGGGCGCTTCCCTTCGCCCGCTGGCTTGTTTCCCGGCCGCCGCGAAGCCCGCTGCACATGCTGGGCGAGGCCTCCCTGCTGTCGGCCTTTGCCGCGGCGTTCGATTACGGCGTGGTGCCGAAGCGCCTGACCCCCGGGTGGGAACTCGCCCTGCCCGGCCGTGCCGTCGCTGCCATCTTCGCCGCTATGGCGCTCGGCCTTGCCGCCGGCGGGCTGGCGGCCCAGGACAAGCACCCATCGTAGAAGCCGCATCCCGGAACTTTCCCCCCGTCCCCTTGTTGGGAAGCACCGTCGGCATTTTGGAGGCAGCGTGGAAAGACTCGCATTCGGTGCCCTCGCAGGGCTCTCCGCCACAATGGCGATGACCGCGGCCATGCGGCACCTCTGGCCCAGTCTCGAGCCGCAGGACCGCTATCCGCTGCCGCCGCGCGAGATCGTGGAAGATGCCGCGCCGCCGGCTCCGGAACGTTCGAAGCGGCTTTTATCCGTGCTCGCGCATTTCGGTTTCGGCGCCGTTGTCGGAGCGGCCTACGCGCTTTTGCCGGAACGCCGGCGCAACGGCGTCGTCTACGGGCTTACGGTCTGGGCGGCGAGCTATCTCGGCTGGCTTCCCGGCCTCGGCATCCTGAAGCCTGCCACCGAGCACCCGGCCGAGCGCAACCTCCTGATGATCGCGGTCCATGTCGTCTGGGGCGGCACGCTCGCCGCCGCTTTGAACGAGCTCGAACGGTCCGCAGACGAGGTGTTTGCAAGCGGACGGGCACCCGACGCGAAAGGCGAGGCGCAAGCTGAATGAGGAAACACCATGAAATCCGGGATTCCGTTCTGGTTTGACGGCGTCGATGCGCCGGCCCATCCGCCGCTCACCGAAGACATGGAAGCGGACGTCGCAATCATCGGTGGTGGTATCGTCGGCCTGACCTGTGCCCACCGGCTGCAGAACAGCGGCCTTAAGGCGGTCGTTTTGGAGGCGCGCGGGATCGGCCGTCAGGCCACCGGGCGCTCGACGGCGAAGGTCACCGCCCAGCACGGCCGCAAGTATGCGATGCTCAGATCCAAATTCGGCGATGAGGGCGCGCGGCTCTATGCGGAGGTCAACCAGCGGGCCGTCGACGAGATCGCCGCGCTCGCCTCAACTATGGACGGGCAGGCCGGCCTGGAGCCGCGCTCGGCCTACATCTACGCGACGGACGAAAAACAGGCCGAGCAGCTCGAAGACGAGGACGAGGCGGCGCGCGCGCTGGGCCTGCCCTCGCGCATCGTACAGAATGCGGGACTGCCCTTCCCGGCGGTCTCACTGCTGGAATTCACCGGCCAGTATCAGTTCGATCCCTATCGCTATCTCCTCGGCCTTGCCGAAGCGGTGCGTGCCGCCGTGCCCATTTACGAGGAAAGCCGCGTCATGGAGATCGACGACGGCGACCCCTGCCGGCTGAGCGTCAACGGCCGCACCGTGACGGCCCGCCACGTCGTGATCGCCACGCAGATGCCCGTCGTCAATGAAGGCATGTTCTTCGCCAAAGCATTCCCTTTCGCCCATCCCGTGGCGGCTGCATTGCTGCCGGAAGGCAAGCCCCTCGACGGCATGTTCATCAGCGCCGGCAGCCCCTCCCATTCGCTGCGCACGGCCGAGAAGGCGGGCCGCACCTATCTGATCGCCGCCGGCGGTGAGTACAAGAACGGCGAGCCGGATGAAGAAAGGCAGATGGTCGATGACCTGACCGCCTTCCTTGACAGCGCTTTCGGGATAAAGCAGCTTTCGCATTTTTGGACGAATGAGGATTTCAGACCAATGGATAGTGCCGCCTTTGTGGGCCCCGCCAGCAGCGGCTCAGACCGCCTGCTCGTGGCAACCGGTTTCGAAGCCTGGGGGATCAGCCAGGGCACGGTCGCGGCCGATATTCTCGCCGAACGCATATTGGGAAGGGAGCACCGCGCGGCCACGCTTTTCGATGCCACCCGCATCAAGCCCATTGCGGGCGGCGCGGAATTTACCAAGGAAAACCTCAAGGCCGCGGGCCATCTGGTCGGCGACCGGGTCTTCAAGCGGGCGAGCGTTCCCTATGAAAGCATCGCTCCGGGCGGCGGCGGCGTGATCTCCCATGGCGGCGAGCAGCTCGCCGTCCACAAACGCACCGACGGCACGGCCACGGCGCTTTCGGCCGTCTGCACGCATATGGGCTGTATCGTCGGCTGGAACGAGGTGGACCGCACCTGGGACTGTTCCTGCCATGGGTCGCGCTTCGACGAATGGGGCGAGGTGATCGCCGGTCCGGCGGTAACGCCCTTGAAGGCGCATGACACGGCGGAGCTGGACGACGAGACCGAATGAAAGTCCTTGTCACCGGCGCCACGGGCCTGATCGGCTCGGCTATCTGCGCCAGGCTTTCCAAGGACGGACACGAGATCGTCGCGGCCGTCAGGCCGGGAAGCCGCCCGCTGCCAATGGCCGTCGGCCGAATTGCCGAGATCGACGTGGCGAAGGCCGCCGGGCCCGAAGCCTGGGTGCCGCATCTGGAAGGCGTCGATGCGGTGGTCAATTGCGTCGGTGTCTTCCAGGACAATCCGCGCGACAGCACCAGGGGCGTCCACGTCACCGGCACGGCGGCGCTTTTCGACGCCTGCGAAAAGCAGGACGTGCGCCGTGTGGTTCATATCTCGGCAATCGGGATCGACCGCCATCAAGCGTCTGCCTTCTCGCGCACCAAGCTGGAAGGCGAAAAGCGCCTGATGGCGCGCGATCTGGACTGGGTGATCCTGCGCCCTTCCGTCGTGCTCGGCCGTGCGGTCTTCGGCGCCAGCGCTCTCTTCCGCGGGCTGGCGGCGCTGCCGGTCCTTCCGGAGATGAGGGGCACCGGGCCGCTGCAGGTGGTCCAGCTCGACGACGTCGTCGAGACGGTCGCCTACTTCCTCGATTCCGCCGCGCCGGCGCGGGTGACGCTCGAGCTTGCCGGTCCGGAACGGCTTTCCATGGGCGAGGTGGTCGCCACCTATCGCCGCTGGCTCGGCTGGCCGCCGGCGCGGCGGTTCACGCTGCCCGACTGGCTGACGGCACTGACCTACCGTTTGGGCGACTTCGCCGGTTCGCTCGGCTGGCGTCCGCCCATGCGCAGCACGGCCCGCAAGGAGATCGCTCACGGCGCAGTTGGAGACCCCTCCCAATGGACGGGCGTGACCGGCATCCCGCCGCAATCTCTGTCCGCAGCGCTGAAAGCGCGGCCTGCCAGTGTGCAGGAGCGCTGGTTCGCGAAGCTCTACTTTCTCAAGCCGGTCATCTTCGTCGTCCTGCCGGTCTTCTGGATCGCCACCGGCATCGTCTCGCTCAGTACCGGCTTCGGCGAAGGCATGGAGCTGATGCGGAGAGCCGGCACGGGGCTGCTTGCCGCGCCGGGCGTGGTGGCCGGCGCCATCGCCGACATCCTCGTCGGCCTTGCCATCGCCTGGCGCCCCACGGCGCGGTACGGGCTCTATGGCGCGATCGCGCTCTCGGCCTTCTATATCGTTGCCGGAACGATCCTCTTGCCCGAATTGTGGAACGAGCCGCTTGGGCCGCTGATGAAGATCTGGCCGATCCTCGTCCTGCACCTAGTGGCGCTCGGCATTCTGGAAGAACGTTAGTGCTTTATTTCGTTCTCAAATATCTGCACATCATCGGCGCCGCAGTGCTGTTGGGCACGGGCGCCGGCATCGCCTTCTTCATGCTTCTGGCTCACCGGACAAAAAATCCCGTCGTGATCGCCGGCGTCGCCCGCATCGTCGTGATCGCCGACTTCCTGTTCACGGCGACCGCGGTGGTGGCGCAGCCGCTGACGGGCTTTCTCCTCGTGTGGCATCTCGGTTATCCGATCTGGGAAGGCTGGATCGTATTGTCGATCCTGCTCTACCTCGTCACTGGCGCCTTCTGGCTGCCCGTCGTGTGGATGCAGATGGAAATGCGGCGGCTTGCCGACGCGGCAGTTGCGAATGGCACGCCGCTGCCTGCGCGCTACCACAAGCTCTTCCGCCTCTGGTTCGCCTTCGGCTTCCCTGCCTTCGCCGCCGTCATGGCGATCTTCTGGCTGATGATCACCCGCCCGGTCGATATCTGGTAGATGCGGCCCCGGACCGGCTGTCCAGCCGGAAGGTCTGGCAAGCATGCAGGCCGATGGTCACCGCCCGCTCCGCCGGCGCAGGAGGTAGGTGTCCATGATCCACCCCTTGGCCCGGCGGGCGGCCTCGCGCTTATCGGCGATCGCGTCGGCTACATCGCCGAGTTTGCCGGAGACGGTGATCTCGTCTTCCGCGCCCAGATACGCTCCCCAATAGATGGTGAAATCGTCGCCGGGCAGCGCCCGGAACGCCGTCTTGCCGTCGAGCAGCACCACGGCTGTGTCGGCATTTTCGGGAAAGCCGGCCGAAAGATTGCGTCCGGTGGTGAGTTGCACCGCTCCGCCCACCGTGTTGAGAGCGATGCCATGGCTGGCGGCCAGCGCCTGGATGCTGGTGATGCCGGGGATAACCTCGCGGGCGAAGGCGAACCCGGCGACGTCGCCCAGCCGGTCGAGGATGCGCAGGGTGCTGTCATAGAGCGAGGGATCGCCCCAGACGAGGAAGGCGACCGTGCCGTCTTCGCCCGTGTGCTCGGCGATCAGGTCGCGATAGGTTGCGGCGATCGCCTGGTGCCAGTCGGCCACACGCTTTCCGTAGGAGGGTTCCGCCTCATCGCGCACCGGCAAGTCGAATTCGACGAGCCGGGTCCGCTCGTTGGTGAGATAGCGCCGGCAGATCTCGCGCCTCAGCTCTGCCAGATCCTCCTTCTCCTCGCCCTTGCGCGGCACCAGCACGATGTCGGCGCGGTTGAGCGCATTGATCGCCTGCACGGTCATGTGTTCGGGATTGCCCGTGCCGATGCCGATGACGAGGAGCTTGCGCATCGCCCTACCCTCCCGAAACGCCCGCTTCCGCGAAGGTCGCCATGCCGTTGTGGCAGGCGAGCGCAGCGCGCAGGACGGAAATTGCGACGGCCGCGCCCGACCCCTCGCCGAGGCGCATGCCGAGATCGAGCAGCGGGTCGAGCCCGAGGGCGGAAAGCAGTTTGCCGTGTGCGGCTTCGGCCGAGACATGGCCCGCGAGCGCGTGCGCCAGGCCTTGGCTGTCGAGCCG
>NZ_JBHSUM010000137.1:0-11355 GCF_042660605.1 Nitratireductor sp. GCM10026969 | reverse complement strand
GGGCGGCGGCCGCCCAGGGGCGCCCCGGCGCCCGCTCTTCGGCATAGCCGGGAACCGTTGCGAGGGCAAATTGTCGCCCCCGCTCCGCCGTGTCACGGTTTCGGCGCCTTTGCCCGGCAATTCCCAAGCCGGCGGCGCCGTCGCGTGCCGCCCCTCGCTTTCTGCAATTTCATCCGTCCCGTTAACCGGCGATCAAGGTTAATCAAATAGTTTGCCGTCCGTTGGCGTTGTGTTTGCGTATCGGTGAGGTTCGAGTGCGTGCATCGGCTATAGGGCGGCTGTTTGAGCGCGTCTGCGAAGACCGTTCTTCTCTTTCTCCGCTGTTTCTCGGGCTCGCATTGTGGGCCGGTTTTCCGACGGCGACCGCCTATCAGGACATGACGAGCCTGGTTTCCGGGCAGGAGGCGGGGCCGCGCTGGGCCGCGGTGATAGAACGCTCGGTGGCCGGTTCCGTGCACCAGGCGGAGATGCCCTTTGCCGATCCGGATGCGCGGCTCGGCGGAATTTCCGGCAGCGGTATGGCGGCCGCGGGCATCGGCGAGATTGCCTTCCGCGCGAAACGGAAGATCGCCGCCGTCACGCCCGACGAGGACCGCGTCAATCGCGCCGAGAAACGGGGCCGCCTGGTCGATGCGGTGCCGATGGCGCCGCCGAAGCTGTTCAACGCCGGTTCCATCTTCGAGCAGAAGGGTGCGCTTTTGGCGCCGCGGCGGGCGAGCGACGTGCACATGGCCTTCGCCAAACCCGAGATCAAGGGCAAGGAGGTGCAGATCGCCTCCGCCTTCTACCTGAAGCACGACCGGCAGGCCGGGTCCGATCTGCCGCCGGCGATCGCCAGCCTGATCAACAACGACAAGGCCGATGTGCTGGCCACCGCCTATGCGCCGGCCGAACCGGACTATGCCGAGGCCTCGCCCTTCGCCAGCATCCTGCGAGACAAGGACGGTGGTCGCTTCATCCCGCCCGTTTCGCCCGGTGACCACGCTTGGGCGCGCCAGCCGCTGCCGCCCTCGGCCTTCTCCAAGCAGGAGCAGCGGTGCCTGGCTGCGGGAATCTATTTCGAGGCGCGCGGCGAGCCGGTGAAGGGACAGGCCGCGGTCGGCCAGGTCATCCTGAACCGGGTGCGCAATCCGGCCTATCCGAACTCCGTCTGCGGCGTCGTCTATCAGAACAAGAAATGGCGCAACCGCTGCCAGTTCTCCTTCGCCTGCGACGGCATTCGCGACCGCGTGAAAAGCCCCGCGCATTATCGCATGGCCGAGGAGGTCGGGATGGCGGTGACGGCCGGCAAGATCTGGCTGGAAGAGGTCGGCTCTTCCACCCACTACCATGCCACTTATGTGAACCCGCGCTGGGCTTCGACCATGGAGCGCACCAAGCGGATCGGCCGGCATGTCTTCTACCGGACCTATGGCGGCGGGTGGAAGTGAAGCGCCGTCTTCACGCCGGGTGGCGTGAAAAGACGGCGATTCCGTCCCGGCTGGCGAACAGGCTGTGAATGACGCTTTGTCGCACCCATGTAACATACTGATTTTAAACTGAAAAGTAAGTCAATCCTGGTGCCGCTGCGTGGCTTGACTGGCGCGGGACCGGTCTCTATGTTGCGCCCGACTTTGAAGCGACGAAGCTGACCGGTAACCCGGCATGGAGGGTACGGTGGCCGATCGGGACAAGCCGGGCGATCTGGATGGACGCCGGCGTACCCTGGAAGCGGCGCTGGCGGCCAGAAAGCCGGCGGAACCGGAAAGCGACGAGCGCGCGAAGACAGGCGGTGCGGGCGGTTTTGCGAATGCGCTGAGGCTTTCCAGCGAGTTCATCGCCGGCATTGTGGTCGGGGCGGCCCTCGGCTGGTTCATCGATGAGATGGCCGGAACGTCGCCTTGGGGATTGATCATCTTCCTGCTCCTCGGTTTCGGGGCGGGCATAGTCAATGTCCTGCGCTCGGCGGGGCAGGTCGCTGACTTTGGCGCGACGCCGCCGAAGAAGGGCGATGATGAGGACGGCAAGGACTAACATGCGGCTTCCGCCGCGGCGTGACAGGTGAGGGAACCTCAGTGGCCACAGACCCGATTCATCAGTTCCAGATCTCCAAATGGATTCCGATTGAAGTCGGCGGACTCGATTTCTCCTTCACGAACGCCTCGGCCTTCATGGTCGCAACCGTGGCGGCCGCGGGTGCGTTTTTGTACCTGACCACGTCGAGCCGCGGGCTTGTTCCCGGCCGGCTGCAGTCGGTCTCCGAGATGACCTATGAGTTCATCGCCTCGATGCTGCGTGATGCGGCCGGCAGCCAGGGGATGCGCTTCTTCCCATTCGTCTTCTCGCTGTTCATGTTCGTGCTGGTGGCCAACCTGTTCGGCATGTTCCCCTATTTCTTCACCGTCACCAGCCACATCATCGTCACCTTCGCGCTGGCGCTTTTGGTGATCGGAACGGTCCTCGTCTACGGCTTCTGGAAGCACGGCCTGGGTTTCCTGAAACTGTTCGTTCCTGAAGGCGTGCCGGCTGTGCTGGTGCCGCTCGTGGTCGCGATCGAAGTGGTTTCCTTCCTTTCGCGTCCGGTCAGCCTGTCCGTGCGTCTTTTCGCCAATATGCTGGCCGGGCACATCACGCTGAAAGTCTTCGCTGGCTTCGTCACCTCGCTCGGCGCGCTTGGCGTCGCCGGGGCCGCGGGCGCGGTGCTGCCGCTCGCCATGACCGTGGCGCTGACCGGCCTCGAATTCCTCGTGGCCTTTCTGCAGGCCTATGTCTTCGCGGTGCTCACCTGCATGTATCTCAACGATGCCCTGCATCCGAGCCACTAGGAAAACAGATCGGCGGGTTCCCGCCTGAACCGGATAATCCGAATTTAAATCCACAAGGAGTTGCAAGATGGAAGTAGAAGCAGCACAGGCAATCGGCGCGGGCATCGCCTGTCTCGGCATGGGCGGCGCCGGCATTGGCCTCGGCCATATCTTCGGTAATTACCTGGCGGGCGCCCTGCGCAACCCCTCTGCCGCCGACGGTCAGTTCGGCCGCCTCATCTTCGGCTTCGCCGTGACCGAGGCGCTGGGCATCTTCTCGCTGCTGGTGGCGCTGCTTCTGCTCTTCACCTAAGCGCGCATCGAACGTGCTTTCGGCCGGCCGTTCCGTGCGGCCGGCTCTTCGGTATCCAAGGGGACAGCCATGTTTGTGGCACCGGCATTCGCACAGGCGGCAGAGGACGCCGCCACCGAAACCCACACAGAGACCGGCGTAGCGGAGAATGGCGGCCACGGAGGCAGCTTTCCCCCGTTCGACGCCTCGACCTATCCTTCGCAGCTCTTGTGGCTCGCGATCACCTTCGGCCTCTTCTATCTGTTCCTGAAGCGGGTGGCGCTGCCGCGCATTGCCAGCATTCTGGAGGTGCGGCGCGATCGCATTGCCCAGGATCTCGACCAGGCGGCGCGCATGAAGGAAGAGGCCGACGCCGCGATTGCCGCCTACGAGCAGGAGCTCGCCGAGGCGCGCAAGAAGGCCGGTGGCATCGCCCAGGAAGCACGTGACAACGCCAAGGCGGAAGCCGAGGCCGAGCGCCGCCGCGTCGAGGAATCGCTCGAGAAGAAGCTCGCCGAGGCCGAAGGCCGCATTTCGGAGATCAAGCAGACCGCGCTCGAGGATGTCGGCATCATCGCCGAGGAGACGGCGGGCACCATTGTCGGTGAACTGGTCGGCGGTACGGTGGACAAGAAGACCCTGGTGGCCGCCGTCAAGGCCGCCCGGCAGTAGGAGAGGGCTATGGACGCGACATTCTGGGCACTGGTCGCCCTCATCATTTTTCTCGCCGTTCTTGTCTATTACAAGGTGCCGGGAATGATGAACCAGACGCTCGACAAACGGGCCGAGCGCATCCGCAACGAGCTGGAGGAGGCGCGCGAGCTGCGCGAAGAGGCGCAGCAGCTTCTGGCCGAGTACCAGCGCAAGCGCCGCGAGGCCGAGCAGGAGGCTGAGGAGCTCGTCGCCGCCGCCAAGCGCGAGGCGAAGATCATCGTTGCCGAGGCGAAATCGAAGACCGAGGAATACGTCACCCGCCGCACCGCGCTTGCCGAGCAGAAGATTGCCCAGGCGGAGCGTGACGCCGTCAACGAAGTGCGCGCGCGTGCCGTCGACGTGGCCATCGCGGCGGCTGGAAGCATTCTCGCCGAGAAGGTCGACGGTGAGGTGAGCGGCACGCTTTTCGAAAATTCGCTCAAGGAAGTGAAGTCGAAGCTGAACTGACTTCCCTCGGAGCGCGAACATTCAGCTGCCGCCGGCTTGCCGGCGGCTTTTTTTTGAGCAATTCCAGGAAAAGTGGACGCCGGTGGAATTGCGTGGAATTAACGGTTCGATCAGTTCACCGTTTTCGTGAAACGGCGAACGGATCCAGCCTGGCCCAAGACTTCCATCCGTTCCGGCTTGCGCTGCGCAGTGTCTTTATCAGCGGCCCGGGGGCGAATAGGCGATATCGAGCATCTCGCAAAGCTCTTTGAGGCATCCTTCGAAGATCGGCTCCACGTTGCTGAAGGCGAAGCCGATCTGGTTCAGCACCTCCATGCACAGGAGGCCGTAAAGCCGCATCCAGCAGGTGAGAAAAACGTAGGCAGCTTCGGGCGGTAGCCGGCCGCCGATTCGCTCCGAATAGACCTGAAGCTGCTCGGCGATCGCCGGGTCCATGTCGTCCAGGCTGGGAATTGGAAAGCGCTGCGCTTCCCAGATGACCACGACCTGCTCCAGGAACACCTGCCCGAAGGCGTAGCCGGAGTGGCTCGAGGAGGGGTCGCAGTGCGGCATGGAAGGGGCGGGCACGGGGCTGGCGAAAAGAATCCGGAATTCCGCCGGATGCGCGACGGCCCAGCCGCGCAGGGCACGGCAGATGGACAACAGCCGCTCGGCCGGCGTATCGAAGTCGGGCTGATCTCCGGCGGCGCGCATGGTCTCGATCAGCTCGCGGAAAAGGTCGGCTTTCAGCCCCTCCATCAACTCGGCCTGGCTCGCATAGTAGCGGTAAAGCGCGGGCCCCGTCATGCCCATGGCGCGGGCGACGGCGTTCATCGTCACTGCGGCACTCCCCTCGGCCACGAGGAGCGCGCGTGCGCTTGCGCAAATTTCGCTGAGGGTCGCTTCGCGAAGCCGTTCCCGGCGGCTTTTCTGATATGCGGAGGGCATCTGCTCGTTGTCCGTGACCGTTGACAGGAAAGTGCCAATAACATTAGTTAGAGTATCTAACGGAAAGTGTTCATGCAAGCAGTGCACCACACGGCGAGCGCATGACGGCGCCGGGCTGACCGGCAACACAGTGGGAGCGATCATGATTGTGCTGATCCTGGGGCTTTTCCTATTCCTCGGAACCCATTCGGTGCGCATGGTCGCACCCGGTCTGCGCGAGCGAGTCATGGCGCATGGCGGCGAGCGGGCATGGATGCTGCCATACACCGTCATCTCGATTCTGGGCTTGGTGCTGATCGTGTGGGGCTATGGCCTTGCCCGGCAGGAACCAATCGTCCTCTATGCACCGCCCATGGGGCTGCGGCATCTGGCGCTGCTGCTGATGCTGCCGGTCTTTCCGCTTGTCGCCGCCGCCTACGCGCCGGGACACATCAGGGCGGCGCTCGGGCATCCGATGCTGATCGCGACGATCCTGTGGGGAGGCGCGCATCTCATTGCCAACGGTACGCTGGCGGATCTGTTTCTGTTTGGCGGACTGGCCGGATGGGCGGCCGTCGATTGGGTTTCCTCTGTTCGCCATCCGCGCAAGCCCGCTGCGGCGCGCAGGCCCTCGATCCGCGCCGATGTGGTGGCCGTGCTCGCCGGATTGGCCGTCTACGGCCTTTTCCTTGCCGGACTGCATCGGATGCTCTTCGGCGTCTCGCCGGTGTGAGGCTTAACCCGCTTTCTCATGCTCACCGCACGGCGATCTTGGGGCCGGTCCAACCAGGTGCAGGGCGAGGGATATGGGAATGCGGGTTAGAGCAATTCCAGGAAAAGTGGAAGCCGGTTTTCCATCCGGAATTGTGTGGAATCAAATGGTTATTTCAGTTCACCGTTTCCGTGAAACGGTGAACTGAACTAGGCTTCGGCCGGCTTGAAGGGCGAAAAGCTCATCCGGTGAAGCCGGATCATCGGCCCGTGCTCGGCAATGGCCGAGCGGTGCTTTTCCGTGGCGTAGCCGACATGGCTGTCGAAGCCGTAATGCGGTGCGCAACCGCCGGTGCGCACCATCATCCGGTCACGCACCACCTTGGCGACGATCGAGGCGGCGGCGATCGACTGGGAACGCTGATCACCCTTGACGACGGCCCGGCAGGGGCAGGGCAGGCCCGGCGGTATGTCGCGACCGTCGGCGAGCGCATAAGCCGGCCGCACGCACAGGCCTTCCAGGGCCCGCCGCATCGCCTCCAGGCTCGCCCGAAGAATGTTCGACCCGTCTATGGTGGAGGCGCAGATGGAGGAGACCGAGACGGCGAGCGCGGCCTCGAAGATGTCCAGGAAAAGGCTGTCGCGTGCTTCCCGCGCCAGCCGCTTGGAATCGTCGAGACCGTCCGGGATGCGCTCGGGATCGAGCACCACCGCGGCCGCGACGACCGGTCCCGCCAAGGGGCCGCGGCCCACCTCGTCCAAACCCGCCACCGGTGCGTGCCCTTCGCGCATGATGCCGCGCTCCAGCACGAAATCGGGCCGCACCGGGAGATCGAAAAGAAGCGGAGAATCGGAATGCGAAGGAGCCATTGCGGCGATGCTCGCATCGCTTCCGATTCTCCGCAAGCCTTTCCCGGGGAGGGGGCAGAGAAATCCGGGGAAGGCGCCGTCGGGACGGGGGAGGGCCCACGACGGAAAGGATGTGCAGGCGCGGACGCGCGCCCGCCAGGAATGTCAAAGCAGCACGAGTTGCTCGCCCGACCCGTTCACCGGCTTGAACAGGTCCGTGCGCAGCTTGCGCCGCTCGGCGTTGAGGCCGATGCGCTTGGCGGCGATTTCGAAACGGCGGCCGATCTGCCAGGCATAGGGGCCGGTTCCCTTCATGCGCTTACCCCATTCCGAATCGTAATCTTTGCCACCCCGCATCGAGCGTACGAGCGACATGACGTGCCGATAGCGGTCGGGGTAATGGCGCAGGAGCCAGTCCTTGAAGATCGGGCTCACCTCCAGCGGCAGGCGCAGGATGATGTAACCTGCCTCGCGTGCGCCGGCGGCATGCGCCGATTCCAGGATGCGCTCGATCTCGCTGTCGTTGAGGCCGGGGATGACCGGTCCGATCATCACGGAAACGGGAATGCCGGCCTCGCTGAGCGCACGCACCGCCTCCAGCCGCCGCGGCGGCGTCGCCGCCCGCGGCTCCATCGTACGGGCAAGCTTGCGGTCGAGCGTGGTGATCGAAAGCGCCACCTTGGCCAGCCCCTTCTCCGCCATCCGCGATAGGATATCGATGTCGCGTGTGACCAGCGCCGATTTCGTCACGATGCCGACGGGATGCCCGTGCGCTTCCAGCACCTCGAGGATCTCGCGCATGATCCGCCACTTCTTCTCGATTGGCTGATAGGGATCTGTGTTGGTGCCGATGGCGATGGTGCGCGGCTCGTAACCGCGCTTGGAAAGCTCCCTTTCCAGAAGGCGCGGCGCATCCGGTTTGGCGAACAGGCGCGATTCGAAATCGAGACCCGGGGACAAGCCCATATAGGCGTGGGTTGGCCGTGCGAAGCAATAGACGCAGCCATGTTCGCAGCCGCGATAGGGATTAATGGAACGGTCGAAGGAGATGTCGGGCGACGAATTGCGCGTGATGATGGCGCGCGGCTTTTCCACCTGTACTTCCGTCTTGAAGGGCGGCAGGTCCTCGATCGTCTCCCACCCGTCATCGAAGACGTGCCGGGTGATCGGCTCGTAGCGTCCGGTGGGGTTGATCCCGGCGGCCCGGCCGCGCCGGCGATCATCGCCAATCCGCAGGCCGGCCTCTTCGATCACCGCATTGGCGGCTGCCGCCCCGGCACCGCGTGAAGCGACAAGGTCTGCCCGTGCAATCTGGTCCATGGGTCCCATGCCTTTCGCGTTCCGTACAATCGCGTTCGTTGGATGAATCTATTCCTATCCAGCGATATGGAACAAAGCAAGAACTTTTTGGCGGACCTGTGAATATTTTCCGCTTTTCACCCCTTGGCGCGGCGCAGGTGCTCGTCGAGGCGCGGCATGATTTCCACGAAGTTGCAGGGCATGTGTCGATAGTCGAACTGGTCCTTCAGGACGTGGTCCCAGGCGTCGCGGCACGCGCCCGGCGAGCCCGGCAGCACGAAGACGAAGGTCTGGCCGACGAGCCCTGCGGTGGCGCGCGACTGGATGGTCGAGGTCCCGATCTTCTCGAACGACACGCGATGGAAGACATGGGAAAAGCCGTCCATGCGCTTGTCGAAAAGCGGCTCCAACGCTTCCGGCGTGACGTCGCGCCCGGTAAAGCCCGTGCCGCCCGTCGTGATCACCGCGTCTATGGCGCCGTCGGCACACCAGGCCCGGACGACCTCGCGGATGCGTTCGGCCTCGTCGGGCGCGATCGCCCGGTCGGCGAGGTGGTGGCCGGCCTTCTCGATGCGCTCGGCGAGGGTGCGGCCGGATTTGTCGTCTTCCAGCGCACGGCTGTCGGACACGGTGAGCACGGCAAAGCGCACCGGAATGAACTGGCGGTCGTTCTCAGCCATCCTGAACCGGCTCCGAAGTTGGCATGATGCTCGTCGCTTGAAGGAACCATGCGGGGCGGCGGCTGGCAATGGCCTTTGCGGCCGCGCGCGCGTCTTCATCCGTCGCGAAGATGCCGAAGCAGGTCGCGCCCGAGCCGGACATGCGCGCCAGAAGCGCGCCGGTTTCTCGCAAGGTCTCCAGAACCGAGGCGATTTCCGGCACGAGGCCGATCGCCGCCGGTTCCAGATCGTTGCGCGTAGTCTCCAGCCAGTCGACCGTTGCGGCGATATCGCCCCCCCGAAAAGGCGGAAGCGGCGAATTCGACCGCTTCACCAATGCCGCGAAGACGGCGGGCGTGGCAAGGGGGATGCCCGGATTGACGAGCAGGGCCGGCAACGAGGGCAGGCCGGCCACCGGCTCCAGCGTCTCGCCGATACCGCGCGCGACCAGCGGCCGGGCGACAAGGCACATGGGCACGTCGGCGCCGAGACGCAGGGCGATCTGTGCCAGTTTCTCCCCGGTCGTGTCGATCCGCCAATATTGCTTGAGCAGACCGATCGCCGCAGCCGCGTCGCTGGATCCGCCGCCGATTCCCGATGCAACGGGGAGGTTCTTCTCCAGCGTGAGCTTTACCGGTCGCGCCGCGGTCGCACCGAAGGCGCCGCGCAGCATATCGCGCGCGGCCAGCACCAGGTTGGTGCCGTCGCCCGGCACCTCCGCGCCATAGCGGCCGGTCACGACGAAGGCGTCGTGATCGGAGGTTTCCGCTTTCAGCAGATCGCCGTGCCGCGTGAAGGCGACGAGGGTTTCCAGAAGATGATAGCCGTCGGCGCGCCGGCCCGTCACGTGGAGCGCCAGGTTGATCTTCGCCGGCGCCGCGCGCTCCAGGCCACCCGCCATGGAGAGGGGCTCAGTCCTTGGCCAGGCGATACTCGCCGGTCTCGGGATCCTTGACGAGTGTGCCCATGCTGCCGGTGCGCGCCTCCTGTCGCACGCGCTCCATCCGTGCGCTGACACGCTCGGCCTCGCGTACGAAAGCCCGGTAGCCGAAATAGGCGACGACGGCGATAAGGCTGAAGAAGATCAGTTGCGGCATGCTGCTTGTCTCCTAGCACTATCCCGAAGATAGTTCGTTTCGCCGGCCGCGCAATCCTTCAAAGACCATAGCGCCGCCACAGAGCCTGTTCCTCGGCAGCCTGCAGAAGCCCGGCCGTCGCCGCCGCGGCGATTTCGGCCTGCCCCTCCGTGCCGAACAGGCTCACCCGGCGGCCGAAAAGGCCGCGCGGCTGGCTTACCAGCTTGAGCCTGGTCTTTTCGCCATACCGGCTCTTCAGATAGGAACGCATGTCGCCGAGCGCGTCGACCAGGCCGAGCGCGTGCCCGCGCTCACCCGACCAGAACAGCCCCGTGAACAGATCGTCGTTCTCGACGAGCCTCCCGCCTCTCCGCTCCTTCACGAGTCCGACGAAGATTTCGTGCAACTCGTCCTGGATGGACTTCAGGTGCTTCACATCCTCTTTCTTCTCCGGCTGGAAGGGATCGAGGATGGCCTTGTTGCGGCCGGAGGTGTGCACGCGCCGCTCCACGCCGATCTTGCCGATCATCTCCTGGAAGCCGAAACCGGCCGACAAGACCCCGATGGAACCGACGATCGAGGAGGGGTCGGCGATGATCTCGTCGCCTGCCAGCGCGATCATGTAGCCGCCGGAGGCGGCGACGTCCTCCACGAAGACGAGCACCTTCCGGTTCTTCTCCTTGGCAAGGTCGCGGATGCGCTTGTAGATGAGGCGCGACTGCACCGGCGAGCCGCCCGGAGAATTGATCGAGATCGCCACGGCCGGGGCCGAATAGGAAAAGGCCTTTTCGAGCACGCCCGCCGTCGAGGAAAGCGAAAGATGCTGGCGCATGGGGCTGGCGCTGGCCATGATCGCACCCTGCAACCTGACGACGGGAATGGTGACGGCGTCGGAACGCAGGGATTTCGGGAGAAGGCGCGACAGCAGCTGTTTCAAGGGGCGGGTCTCCAATGCCTCGGTGGATTTCATGTAGGCGCTCGCCGAAATTGCGCAATGCCCGGTTTGTCGGGTTGAACGTCAATCATCGAAGAGGGTTGCCGTACCGTTGATGATCGCGTCGGCGCGCGGGGTGAAGCTGTGCTCCTCCCCGTGCAGCACCAGCTGCGGCCGGAATTTCAGGCCGCCGCGTGCCCCCTTGCGCGCCCTGACCACGACGCGAATCGCCTCACTTTGCGCTCGCGCGTGGATGGAAAGCGCCTCGGTGCTTCCGAAGCGGCCCGAAAGGGCGGTGAGAATTTCGCCCAAGGAAGCCGGCCGCGCGATAATGCCGATTGCGGCGCCGGGGGCGGAAATCGCCGCCGCGGTTCTCAGCCAGCGGTCGAACAGGCCGTCCTCCATGACGTGCGCCTGCCGCTTCAGCCGGTCGGGCGTTGCCCGGTCGTGGGCGGCGTTGAAAGGCGGGTTCATGATGATGAAGTCGAACGAGCGGTCGGCAAGCCCGGCGTTTCTGCGTTCCCGCCCGGAGAGTCCCACGTCCACTTCGACCACCGAAAGGCGCGGCGCCAGCATGCCGTTTTCCGGCAGGCGGATGCTTTCGCGGGCGCACGCCGTCATCTCCGGCGACCGCTCCACCAGCACGACCCGGGCTTCACGGCAGCGCGCGGCCACGGCGAAGCCC
>NZ_JBHSUM010000136.1:0-11480 GCF_042660605.1 Nitratireductor sp. GCM10026969 | reverse complement strand
GCGGGAGGCCGCGCAAGCCGCCGCCGCCGGCGCTGCCGCCACGCGCGCCATGATCGCTTCTAGGGGACGTGCCGCCCGCGTCGGCGACCGCTCGCTCGGCCATATCGACCCGGGCGCGGCCTCGGCGAAGATCATCATCGAGGCCATCGGCGCGCACTTTTCCGAGCCGGTGGAGGCTGCAAGCGGCAGGGGGGTGTAGGATGTACGGAGGGCTGCCCGTAACCGTTTTGCGGCCGGGTCCGTTCAGGCATGGATCCTCGGGTCAAGCCCGAGGATGACGAAGCGGTGAGATCTACACCTATCTGCAACGTTGGCGTTTGGCGGAAACGCTTCCACGGTCATCATCCTCGGGCTTGACCCGAGGATCCATGCCGGGACATCGACGCTGCACCGGCGGTGAAAACTGATCACTGCCCGGAGGTCTGCTCCGCACGGTGCGCGGCCTATCCGCCCGACTTGGGAACGGCCAGCGGTATGACCCGCTCCGAGGTGGCGGCGGGGGTCGTCTCGCGCGAACCGAAGCCGATGCCGAGGGCTTCCCAAGTCTCTACGAGGCTGTCCCTCAATCCTTCGATCAGCGCGTCGCCGTGGAACGGCGTGGGCGTGATGCGCAGCCGCTCCGTGCCGCGCGGCACGGTGGGATAGTTGATCGGCTGGATGTAGATGCCGTGCTTTTCGAGAAGCCGGTCGGTCGCCATCTTGCAGAGTTCCGGATCGCCGACGAGGAGCGGCACGATATGTGTGGCGGACGGCACGACCGGCAGGCCGGCGGCGCCCAGCACCTCCTTGGTCCGCTGTGCCTGGCGCCTTTGCGCCTCGCGCTCGGCGGAGGAAGTCTTCAGGTGACGGATGGAGATCGTGGCGGCACTTGCGATGGCCGGCGGCAGCGCCGTGGTGAAGATGAAGCCGGGCGCGTAGGAGCGCACCGCGTCGATGATCGCAGCGGAACCGGTGATGTAGCCGCCGATGACGCCGAAGGCTTTGGCCAGCGTGCCCTCGATCACGTCGATGCGGTGGGCGAGACCGTCGCGCTCGGTGATGCCGCCGCCGCGCGCACCGTACATGCCGACCGCGTGCACCTCGTCGATATAGGTCATCGCGTTGTACTTGTCGGCAAGGTCCGCGATCTCGGCGATGGGCGCGATGTCGCCATCCATGGAGTAGACCGATTCGAAGACGATCAGCTTCGCCCGCTCGCGGCCGGCCGCCGCCAGGAGGCTCTCCAGATGGGCGAGATCGTTGTGGCGGAAGATCTTCTTCTCGGCGCCCGAGCGGCGCACGCCCTCGATCATCGAGGCGTGGTTCAGCTCGTCCGAAAGGACCAGGCAGTTCGGCAGGAGCCGGGCGATGGTGGAGATGGAGGCTTCGTTGGAAATGAAGCCGGAGGTGAAGACGAGGCCGGCCTCCTTGCCGTGCAGGTCGGCCAGTTCCGCTTCCAGCTCGACCAGCGGATGATTCGTGCCGGAGATGTTGCGCGTGCCGCCCGCGCCCGAGCCCATCCGGCCCGCGGCCTCGCGCATGGCCGCGATCACGTCCGGATGCTGACCCATGCCCAGATAGTCGTTCGAGCACCAGACGGTAATTTCCCTTGCCGTATCGCCGGAACGCCAGATGGCGCGGGGGAAGGCGCCCGCGATCCGCTCCAGATCAGCGAAAACGCGGTAACGCCGTTCCGCATGGAGCTGATCGATTGCCTCGGAAAAAAACCGTCTATAATCCATACTGTTTTTCCTGGGTTGTGGCCCGGATCATAATGGCTTAGCGCCGGCACGTCCATTGTCGCGTGTCGGGCAAAATGCCACGCTCGCATCGGAGCAAACTCAATTCGGGTCTCCCAACGCGCGTCGGCACAACCGATCTCACCTTGCCTCATCTCATCTGGCGCTAAAGCAGGCGGCCGTTTCTCGTTCTGGAGGCGGGTATCGCCGGCTCCATCATATCGGCCAGATCGTTGAGCGTTTCGATGACGCGCAGCCGCTCCGCCGGGTCGAGGCGCTGGAAACGCCTTGCAAACCCTACGCCGAGGGGCTCCGGCGCCTGTTGCACGAGCCCGCCGCCGGTCGGCGTCAGGCGCGCATGGACCACGCGCCGGTCGCTCGGCGAGCGGTAGCGCTCCACCAGCCCGCGCACTTCCAGATTGTCCAGTATGGTGACCACGGTCGCCGCGCTCAGATCCGCGTGCTCCGACAGCGCCGTCGTCGTCACCTCGCCGAGCGCGGCGATCGCCTTCAGGATGACAAGCTGGGGGGCGGTCAGCCCGATCGCCTTGACGAGCGCCTTGGACTGCAGGTCGCTCGCCCGCAGAATGCGGCGAATGGACTTTTCGACGAGGCGCAATTCGTCCGGTGGGAACCGGTCGAGGGTTTGCACGTTGTCTGTCGGTTGAGCCATGGGAACCAATGTCACTTATTTGACATCAAATAATCAGAACTATAACTATCTGGACGTCCGGCGCAACAATCAAGGAGGGATCCCCCGCTTCTCATGTGCGGTATCTGCGGAGAGTTGAGATTCGACGGCAGCCAGCCGTCTCCCGTCACCCTTTCGAAAATGATGGAGGGACTCACCCCGCGCGGCCCCGATGGGTCCGGTGTGGTCCAGTACAACAATGCCATCTTCGGGCACCGGCGGCTGAAGATCATCGACCTGTCGGAAAGAGCCCGCCAGCCCATGGACGATCCGACGCTGGGGCTGACGATCTGCTTCAACGGCTGCATCTACAACTATCCCGAACTGCGCGCCGAACTGGAGGCCAAGGGCTACCGCTTCTTCTCCACCGGCGATACCGAGGTGATCCTGAAGGCGTGGGACGCCTGGGGTGAGACATGCGTCGAGCGTTTCCACGGCATGTTCGCCTTCGTGCTGCATGAGCGCGATAGCGGGCGGCTGGTGATGGTGCGCGACCGTTTCGGCATCAAGCCGCTCTATTATTCGGAAACGCCGAGCACACTGCGTTTCGCCTCCTCCCTGCCGGCGCTGGTGGCCGCCGGCGACGTCGACACAACGATCGATCCCGTCGCCCTGCACCACTACATGACCTTCCATGCGGTCGTGCCGCCGCCGCGCACCATCCTCAGCGGCGTCAGGAAGCTTCCGCCGGCGACCATGCGCATCATCGAGGCCGACGGCAGCAAGCGTGACCGTGTCTACTGGGACCCGCCGTATGAGCGCGATCCGGCGCTTTCATCGCTCAGCCCGGAAGAATGGCGCGAGCGCGTGCTCGACGCCCTGCGCCTCTCGGTAAAGCGGCGCATGGTGGCCGACGTGCCGGTGGGCGTGCTCCTGTCGGGCGGCGTCGATTCGAGCCTCATCGTCGGGCTCCTCGCCGAGGCCGGACAGACCGGGCTGATGACCTTCTCGGTGGGCTTCGAGGAAGCCAACGGGGAAAAGGGCGACGAGTTCGTCTATTCCGACCTGATCGCCGAGCGCTTCGGCACCGACCACCACAAGATCTTCGTGCCCTCCAGCGATTTGATGGACGCGCTGCCGGGCACCTTTCAGGCCATGTCGGAGCCCATGGTCTCCTACGACAATGTCGGTTTCTACCTCCTGTCGAAGGAGGTCTCCAAGCACATCAAGGTGGTGCAGTCGGGGCAGGGCGCGGACGAGGTTTTCGGCGGCTATCACTGGTATCCGCCGCTGATGAGCTCCAACGACGTCGTCAGTGACTATGCCGACGTCTTCTTCGACCGCACGCATGAACGGCTGAAGGAACAGCTCGCGCCGGAGTGGATGACGGAGGAGGATGTCAGCCGCGCCCTCGTCGCCAGGCATCTGACCCGGCCCGGTGCCGATACGCCGGTTGACGCCGCGCTCCGGCTCGATTCCTCGGTGATGCTGGTCGATGATCCGGTCAAGCGCGTCGACAACATGACCATGGCCTGGGGGCTGGAGGCGCGCGTGCCCTTTCTCGATCACGAGCTCGTGGAACTCGCCGCGCGCATTCCGCCGGAGGAGAAGCTCAGGGACGGCGGCAAGGGCATCCTGAAGGACGTCGCCCGCCAGGTCGTCCCGAGCGAGGTGATCGACCGCAAGAAGGGCTATTTTCCCGTGCCGCAGCTCAAATATGTGGACGGCCCCTATCTGGAGATGGTGCGCGATGCGCTAAGCTCTCAGGCAGCGCGCGAGCGCGGCCTGTTCCGCCAGGACTATCTGGATACGCTCTACGCCGCGCCCGCCGAGCACATCACGCCGCTGCGCGGCTCGGCCCTTTGGCAGGTCGGGCTTTTGGAACTGTGGCTTCAGACCCACGGGATTTAGTAGCCACCGTCATGGATAGATGCGTCATGAGATCGCCTTTCCGCCCGCAAATGCTAGAAGCCGTGCGCAGCGCGATGGAGGACATCGTGCAAGCGCGGCGACGCCGCAGGTGCGGGCGGAAAGGCGACCCCTTGGGCGTCCGGAGAAAACCCGTGGACGGCGTCGCACCACCTCGACGATGTCTCACATCGCCCTCGGCGACGCTCCTGGCCACGGGCTTTCCCCGGAAGTCTCATGATGCATCTATCCATGATGGTGGGTACTAACAATGGGCAAGCAGGACGAGGCGGTTTCGCGTAGCCAGAGGGGGCGCACCGACAAGGCGCTCGGTCATCGTCTGAAGCGCCTGCGCAACGAGGCCATGAAACCCGCCGACGCGCGCGGCGACGGGGGGAAGGGCGAGCGGCCGACGGCCGTTGCGCTCGATCTCGGCTGGGGACGGCTGCTGTTCGCGCAGAGCTTTGCCGACAACGAGCAGATCGTCGAGGCGATGCACCAGGAAGGGCCCGCCCGACGCGACATCGCCTTCTACATCCGCGATCCGCACGTGCTTCTGTCGCTGGCGCCGCAGGAACTGTTCCTCGACCCCTCGCACACCTACAGGCTCGATCTGTCTACCTACCGCGCGGGCAAGCGGCAGGCGCGCGGCTACTTTATCCGAAGGCTCGCCTCGCAGGCCGACGCGGAGGCCGTCAACGCCATCTATCATAGCCGCGGCATGGTGCCAGTGCGGCCGGACTTCTTCTGGACCAACCGCGACAGCCGCGCCGTCGTCTATCTGGTCGCCGAGGACGTGGCCACCGGCGACGTGATCGGCACGGTGACCGGCGTCGACCACCACCGGGTCTTCGACGACCCGGAAAACGGCTCCTCGCTGTGGTGTCTCGCCGTCGATCCGCAATGCCCGCATGCCGGCGTCGGCGAGATGCTGGTCCGCCAGCTCGCCGAGCACTTCAAGGCGCGAGGCCGCAGCTTCATGGACCTGTCGGTCATGCACGACAACGAACAGGCCATCGCACTCTACGAGAAGCTCGGCTTTCATCGCATTCCCGTCTTCGCCGTTAAGCGCAAGAACCCCATCAACGAGAAGCTCTTCACGCACCCGCCGGCCGCCTACGACCAGCTCAATCCCTATGCGCGCATCATCGTCGACGAGGCGCACCGGCGCGGCGTGGCCGTCGACATCACCGATGCCGATGCCGGTTTCTTCCGCCTTTCCTTCGGCGGCCGCTCGATCCACTGCCGCGAGAGCCTTTCGGAGCTCACCTCCGCCGTCGCCATGTCGATCTGCGACGACAAGGCCGTGACCAGGCGCATCGTGGAGAAGGCGGGTCTGAAGGTTCCCGAGCAACTGGACGCCGCGAGCGGCCGCAAGGAGATCGAAGCGTTCCTGAAGAAGCACGGCAGCGTGGTCGTAAAGCCGGCGCGCGGCGAGCAGGGCAGCGGCGTGGCGGTCGGCCTGGAGACGGTCGAGGACGTGGAGAACGCCGTCGCTGCCGCCAAGAAGGTTTGCGACCGTGTGCTGCTGGAGTCGTTTTTCGAGGGCGAGGACCTGCGTTTGGTCGTGATCGACTATCGGCTGGTCGCCGCAGCCGTCCGCCGTTCCGCCCGTGTCGTAGGCGACGGGCGCAGCACCATCAAGAAGCTGATCGAGAACCAGTCGCGCCGCCGCGCCGCCTCGACCGGAGGCGAAAGCAGGATCCCAATCGACGACGAGACCCGCCGCTGCGTGGCCGGCGCGGGTCACACACTCGATTCCGTCCCCGCCGAAGGAATGGAGGTGGTCGTGCGCAAGACCGCAAACCTGCATACCGGGGGCTCGATCCACGACGTGACGGAGGAGGTTCATCCCGCGCTGGTCGATGCGGCCTGCACCGCCGCGCGCGCCATAGACATTCCCGTGGTCGGGATCGACTTCATGGTGCAGTCGCCAAGCCGGCCGGAATATGTTTTTATCGAAGCGAACGAGCGGCCTGGACTGGCCAATCATGAACCGCAACCCACCGCCGAACGCTTCGTCGATCTTCTGTTTCCCCGCACGGGCCTCAAGTCAGCGAAGCAGGCGCTTGGCGCGAGGGAGTAGCCTTTGCCGCGTCTGACAATCGACGTCGACTACCTTACGAACCAACTCAAAGCCCTCCTGGCGATCGACAGCCCCACCGGATACACCGACACCATCGTGCGCCATGTCACGGAGGAACTGGAGCGGCTGGGGCTCGAACCGGAGTTGACCCGAAGGGGCGGCATCCGGGCCATCTGGCGCGGCGAGCGCCGGCGCGGCGCGCGCGCCATCATCACCCATGTCGACACGCTGGGCGCGCTGGTCAAAGGCATCAAGGACACCGGCCGGCTGGAGCTGGTGCCGATCGGGCACTGGTCGGCGCGTTTCGCCGAGGGCGCGCGGGTTACCCTGTACACGGAGAAGGGCAGCTTCCGCGGCACGATCCTGCCGCTCAAGGCCTCCGGCCATACCTATAATGACGACGTGGACGAACTGCCGATCGGCTGGAAGCACGTGGAACTGCGCCTCGATGCACTCGCCTGGTCGCGCAAGGACACGTTGTCGCTCGGCATCGATATCGGCGACTACGTCGCCATCGATCCGCAGCCGGAGTTCCTCGAAAACGGCTTTATCGTCTCCCGCCATCTCGACGACAAGGCCGGCGTGGCGATTGCGCTTGCGGCGCTGGAGGCCATGAAGCGGGAGAGCGTGCGCACGCCGGTCGACACGCACTGGCTGTTCACGATCTCGGAGGAGGTGGGTGTCGGCGCGGCGGCGATCGTCACGCCCGAGATCGCCTCCATGGTGACCATCGACAACGGCACCACCGCGCCGGGGCAGAACTCTTCCGAGTTCGGCGTGACCATCGCCATGGCCGACCAGACCGGGCCCTTCGACTACCACCTGACGAAGAAGCTCGTCGACCTGTGCCGCGACGACGATATCCGTTTTCAAAAGGACATCTTCCGCTACTACCGCTCCGATTCGGCCTCCGCCCTGGAAGCCGGCCATGATGTGCGCACCGCGCTCATCGCCTTCGGCATTGATGCCTCGCACGGCTATGAGCGCATTCACATCCACGCCTTGCGCTCGGTGGCGGAGTTGACGACGGCCTATGTCATGAGCCCGATGGAAATCGAGCGCGACGTCGAGGAGGTATCCGATATCGAGGGTTTCACCGAGCAGCCGACCGAGGCCGCCGAACAGCCCACCCGGCCGCGCAAGCTGCCCGGCCGGCGGTAGAGCGTCTGCAGTAGGGAGCCGCTTTCCCGCGCGCGGATACGGTAAGAACAATGGAATAGGACGGTGCCGCCCGCGGATGCGGGCGCATTTCTCGCTGGCCGGCGCGTGGATTGATCCCGGTTTAGCGTGTACGGCTCGGCTTCGTTGACGGCCAAACAGACCAACTATTGCGATCTGCTTATTTGCCGAGAACCGTCATACGGGAGATACCATGGCGCTGTGCTGAAAAGCAGGCGTACAGGAGGTGCTCCGTGTGGCGTAAACGGGATCGTATAACGGCGATAGTCACGCTGCACCGCAAAACGCTCGCGCTCCGCCTTCCGGCGGGGAAACGCAATTTGCGGTGGCCGGCGTTGCGACTTCTAGCAGAATGCAGGTACTATCATCGGGAAGGGCTATGCGGGGCAGCGGCGATCAATGTATCATGAAACCGATGGTTTAGCACCGGGGCGAAGCGGGCCGAGTGAGCGTTCGCGCGCTCATCTTCTTGATGCCATTCCCGAAGGCGTCGGAAAGCGCGCCAGGACGTCGCATGGCGGGTTTGTGCTTTCGATGCGTCCGCCGCGTCCGCAGGACCTTTCTCCCGACGCGCATTTCGTCGCGGTGACGCTGACTTCGTCGTCGAATGGGGAAGCGGCCTCCGAAGGCGGATCCGACGAGGCGCCCTATGGCATGATCGTTGTTTGTCCGGCGGGCGCGCACCGGAGAACGCAATGGGCCTACACGCGCGAGATCGTCCTGGTGGCGCTCACGACGGACGCGCTCGAGGAACTGGCAGACAGCGAGTTCGAACGGAAACCACCCGAGCTTCTGCCACCCCCTGACGGCACGGTCGATCTGCAGGCGGTACGAATGGCCGAGCTGATGGCGGCCGAACTGCGAAACCAGGAAGTGAACGAGCTTTATGCGGATGCACTGGTCACCGTTTTCGGCATACACCTCCTGCGCAACTATTCACGCGCGGCGAGGACGGCCGTGCGCCCCAAGGGGGGGCTGTCCACGACCGCCGCCAAGCGGGTTGAGGAATATATCGAAGAGAACTTCGCGCGCAGGCTGGGCGTCGCCGAACTTGCTGCCGTTTGCGAGCTTTCGCACGGCCATTTCATCCAGTCCTTCACCAAGTCCTTCGGTGAGCCACCGCATCGCTATCTGATCAACCGCCGGCTCGAATTCGCCGAACAGCTGATTGTCGAAAAGGATTTGACGATCGCCGAAGTGGCTTTTCTGAGCGGTTTTTCCAGCCAAAGTCACCTGACCTCCGCGATGCGGAAAAACAGGAACATCACGCCCGCCCAATTGCGCGTGCGGCGCTAAATACTTCGCGGGCGTAAAACCCCTCTCGCCGCCGCGCAAACAGAAAAACGGCGAGATAGAGCGGTCTCGCGAGCACGATCCGCTCCTGGCGCCAACCGCAGCGGCCCCGCGGACCGGCAGCGCCGACCTCACCGTGACCGGCTGTCCCGGTGTGACATTCGTGCGACGGCGGACAAGTTCCGGTTCGACACCGACGCAGCTTTTCCCATGCAAAGGAGTTATACACAGTAGATCCACCGCCGGTTCACAATAAACCCACAGCCGGTTCGGTGAATGGGATAGGCGAAACGAGGCAAATGAGCGGGTCCGTCTTCTTCCTGCATATGGCCGGTGCCGTAGCGTTGCTTCTTTGGGCGACGCGCATGGTGCGCACCGGAGTGGAGCGCGCCTATGGCGGTGTCTTGAGGCAGCGGCTGCGCCGCGCACTCACAAACCCGCTCATGGCCACGACGGCGGGGCTCTTGCTCGCCATCGCCCTGCAAAGCTCGACTGCGGTCACGCTCCTGGTGGGCTCCTTCGCCGGCGGTGGCATGGTGACGGGCCTCTCCGGCATCCTGGCCGTCCGCGGCGCGGAAGTGGGCTCGGCGCTCCTGGTCAAGATCCTGAGCTACGACCTGTCGCTCCTCGTGCCCGTCTGCCTGCTCGCCGGCACCGTCATCTTCCTGGCGACGGAACGGCGCTCCTGGCGCCAGGCAGGCCGTATTCTCGTCGGCATCGGCCTTTTGCTCCTGTCGCTGGAGATGATGGATGCGGCGGCCGAGCCTTTGCGTGAGAGCCGCATCGTGCCGCTGATCGTGGGTTACCTGTCGGAAGACCCGGTCACCGCCTTCTTTCTCGCCGCGGTCATCACCTACCTGTTCCACTCCAGCATCGCCGCAGTTCTGCTCCTGGCGACCTTCGCCGCGCGTGGGGTCCTGTCGCCCGAGCTCGGCATCGTGATGGTGCTGGGCGTAAACCTGGGCTCTTCCTTCATCGCGCCGATCCTGACGCGCGCCGCGCCGCCGGCCTATCGCGTGGTGCCGCTCGGCAACCTCCTGATGCGCGGGCTGGGATCGGTCGTGCTGCTCGTTCTTTTCGTCTATTTCAACCCGCCGACTTCGCTGTTGGGTTCCGGTACCGCCGATCGCGTGATCCATGCGCATATCGCCTTCAACGTCCTCATTCTTTTCGCCGGCATTCCGCTGTCGCGGCTGATCCTGAAGGCCACGCGGGGGATCGTCGCGCTGAGCGCCGGCACGAAAACGCCCGAGGAAGAACGCCGCGCCGCCATCGAGGCGACGAGCGCTCTGGACGCAGCCGCGCTCGACAACCCTGCCCAGGCGCTGGCCAACGTCACGCGCGAGGCGGTGCGCATGTGCGAGACCGTCGAGTTCATGCTGCGCCGCGTTCTGGAGCTCTACGAGGATCCCGACAAGCAGTCGATCAACGCGCTGGCCGCGCTCGACGACACGGTGGACAAACGCCACGCGGCCATCAAGCTCTACCTCGCCCGCATCACCGAACACGGCATGTCGGACGAGGAGGCGAGCCGCTGCCAGGAGCTTCTGGGCGTATGCATCAAGCTGGAGCAGGTGGGCGACATCATCGTGCGCAACCTGCTTTCGCATGTGCAAAAGAAGATGGATCGCGATCTCGAGTTCACGCCGGAAGGCTGGCGCGAGCTTTCGAGCCTCCATGCCTCCGTGCTCGCCAATGCCCGGCTCGCCTTCAACCTCCTGGTGACCCAGGACCCCGAGACCGCCCGGCAGCTCGTCGCCGAGAAGGACCGGCTGCGCGACCTCGAGAGGATTTCCAGCGAGCGCCACTTCGATCGGCTGCGCCGCGGCTCGGAGCGGAGCGTGGAGACCAGCTCCATCCATCTCGACACGATCCGTGACCTGAAGCAAATCAACTCACTGCTGGCCACCCTGGCCTACCCGGTGCTGGAGCGGCACGGCATGCTGAGCGGCACGCGGCTGAAGTCCGCGTGAGGGGACCGGGCGAGTGGGATCGAATGTCGGCACGCCTGGGCGCCTTAGAAGGGGCGCCAAGCGGCAGGGGGTCTTCGAACAGACCTGCTTCGAGCTAACCCATCCCCTCCGCTTGTGACGCCTTCACCAGATGGGCGTGCAGCCACGCCTTGGCCGCGCGGACGCTCTCTTCCAAGTCATGGCCCGCCGCTAGACCGGCGCTCGCAGCGCTGGCCAGCATGCAGCCGGTTCCGCGCATGTGCGCTTCAAGACGCGGCGCTTCGAAGCGGACGGGCTTGCGCGCGGGCTGCAAGAGGATGTCCGTCGCATGGTCGCCGCCGTCGTGGCCGCCCTTGATCAGGACCGCCCGGGCGCCCTCTTCGAGCAGGGCCTCGCCCTGGCGCATGGCGGCATTCTCATCCGCAGCCGGGGTGCCGCCGGTGAGGGTCGCCAGTTCGGGCAGGTTCGGTGTGACGAGACGGCAGAGCGGCATCAGGCGCGCCTTCAGCGCCGCAACGGCATCCGTCTCCAGCAGCGCACCGCCGGACGTGGCGGCCAGCACCGGGTCGAGCACGGCGGGGACGTCGCAATGTGCTTCGAGAGCCGAGGCGACCGCCTCGATGGTCTGCCGTGTGGCGAGCATGCCGATCTTGACGGCGCCGATGGGAGCGGCTTCGAACGCGGCCTTCATCTGCGCGGCGACAAGGGCGGGC
>NZ_JBHSUM010000135.1:0-11625 GCF_042660605.1 Nitratireductor sp. GCM10026969 | reverse complement strand
CCGTTCGGCGGCGCGTCCGCCCGCGAGGACGCGGTCGACCTCCTGGCGCGGGCGAAAGAGGCCGGCGCAACCGTGGTCACCGACGCGTCCTCCCTGGGAAGCGCCGAGGGCGCCTTTCCGCTTCTCGGCCTCTTCAACGACAGCCACATGAATTTCGAGGAAGACCGCCCCGACAGCGAGCCTTCACTGGCGCAGATGACCGAAGCCGCGATCACCCGCCTCAAGAACGACGAGGAGGGTTTCTATCTCATGGTCGAAGGCGGGCGCGTCGACCAGGCCAACCACGCCGGCAACGCCCATCGCGCACTCAAGGACGGCGCAGCCTTTGCCGAGGCGGTCGCCTTGGCCGACCGGATGACCGACGATGCCGATACGCTGATCATCGTCACGGCCGATCACGACCACGGCCTCTCCTTCAACGGATATTGCGGCCGCGGCACGCCGATCACCGGCCTGTGCATGGGCATTGCCTCGGGCCAGGTGAACCATACGGGAAAGCCCGAACTGGCGGCCGATGGAAAGCCCTATACGGTGATCGGCTACCTCAACGGTGCCGGCTCGGTGCTCACCGAACAGGCCGACCACACTTATTTCGGCACGCGCGCGGTGCTTTCCCAGGAGGAAGCGCTCGATCCCGATTTTCATCAGCAGGCGCTGATCCCCATGGAGGCGGAAACCCATTCGGGCGCCGACGTGGCCGCCTGGTCGAAAGGCCCATGGGCGCATCTCATGGCCGGTTCGGTCGAGCAGAATTTCATCTTTCACGTGATGAACCACGCCATGAAAGCCGAATAGGCCTTCGCCGCGCCGGGCGGAGAGCGCCCGGCAATTCCTATTCGCCGCCCCTTTGCGCTTCGGCGAAGGCCGGAAGCGGGGCGGCGGGAACGGCAACGGCACGTCTTGAATCGAATTGACGAAGGCGGACAGATTCGGCTACCAAGACCGGCACTGCGGGTATGATGTAATGGTAGCCTGTCAGCTTCCCAAGCTGAACGCGCGGGTTCGATTCCCGCTACCCGCTCCAAGTCCCTGACAGCCCCGATCTCCTGCACTTCCCTCCCCGCAGGTTGGTATGCGGAGGCAATCACGTCTTTTCCACCGGCAGGAACGCGCCACAGCGACGCCAAACGGCATTGTTGCAGTTGCTTTTCATATAGTTTTAGGTGACTTCAATTATTCATCTCTATCTGTGATAGCAAACTGTTGAGCTCGAGAAGACACGATGTCCTCCGTTCGGTATCCCAATTTCGACACGCTCAGGCTTGTCGCGGCTTCTTCCGTCGTGTTCTCCCATGCATTCCTGATCGCCACCGGATCGGAAGAAACCGAACCGCTGCACGGAACCGGGCTGGTCGCCGGCGTCTACGGCGTCTTCATCTTCTTTATTCTCAGCGGTTTTCTGGTGACCGAAAGCGCGAAGCGCTCGGCGGGGCTCGCCGACTATTTCCGAAAGCGTTTCTTGAGGATCGCACCGGCTCTGGCCGTCAGCACGCTTCTCATCGTCTATGTGATCTGCCCGCCCTTCGCGACCGACGGCGCGGTGGCATTCGTACTGGACCCGGAAATCCTGAGCCGGGCAATGCAGGTGATCTTCCTGCACACCGACAACCTGTATTTCACCAATGTCGCGTTCTACCCGCCGTCCGGCGAGGAGGACTATCTGCCGGGCATCGCCAACGGTGTGTTGTGGACGATCCGGCTGGAGGTGATCGGCTATGCCCTGATCGCGGTGTTGATGGTGATGTCGCTCCTGAAAGGACGGCGGCAGATCATCGCTCTCCTGATCGCCTGCGGTGTGATCGGGCTTTCGGTCGCCTACGGCAAAACCGTTTCCGTCGAGTGGCTCGGCGCACTGCTGTTCGTCCTTCCGTCGCTGTGCTGCGGCATCATCATGAACTGGCTGGTGCAGTTCCACAAACCGCGGGGATGGATCGCCGCGCTGTTTGCACTCGGATTTGTCCCGGCCGTCCATTTCCAGGTCCTGCCGGAGACCTTCTGCTATCTCGCGGCGTATCCGCTCATCTGGCTCGGCGCCGTCGAGTTCAAACCGTTTACCTGGCTCAGGACCCGGAGCGACATTTCCTATGGCGTCTATCTCTACGGCTGGCCGGTCACGCAGGTCATCCGGGCGTTCGTCGGAGACGGATTGTCGGGCTATGAGATGACGACTCTGGCGCTGCCGGCGACGGCGCTCCTCGCCTATCTTTCCTGGCACCTGGTGGAAAAGCCGGCTCTGCGGCTGAAAACGGCGGCACCGATGGCGCAGGCTCAACCGCTCCAAACCTCTTGATGCCCTTCTTCGCCTGAGAGGAATGCGATCACCCTCAAGATGCAGGGCGGCACCAGACTGCCCGAAAGGCGGGCGGACCGGCCGCCTTTCTCGCCCATGACGTTGATCCGGCTTGACGCGAGCGCGATCACGTACCACCTGTGCGCAGTCCCACAACAAGCGACGATGCCGCCCGTGACCGCGCTCAGAGAATTTATCGAATCCCGCCGTTTCGAGGCGGCGATCACCGTCCTCATCGTCATCAACGCCATCACGCTCGGGCTGGAGACCTCGCCCACGGCCGTGGAAGCCGCCGGGCCCCTCCTCCTGGCGATCGACCGCTTCATCCTCGGCGTCTTCGTGGTCGAGCTCTCGGTCAAGATGGCCGTCTACCGGCAGCGCTTCTTCCACGATCCCTGGCGCATCTTCGACCTTTTCGTCGTGGGCATCGCGCTCGTTCCGGCGACCGGCAACCTGTCGGTGCTCCGGGCCTTGCGCATCCTGCGCGTGCTGCGGCTGGTCAGCATCGTACCGTCATTGAGGCGCGTCGTGGGCGGCCTGGTGGCGGCCCTGCCGGGCATGGGATCGATCATGCTCCTGCTCGGTCTGGTCTATTACGTCTTCTCGGTGATGGCGACGAAGCTCTTCGGCGCGGCCTTCCCCGACTGGTTCGGCACGATCGGACGCTCGGCCTATTCGCTCTTCCAGATCATGACGCTGGAAAGCTGGTCCATGGGCATCGTGCGGCCGGTGATGGAGGTCTTTCCGTGGGCCTGGCTTTTCTTCATCCCCTTCATCGTCTCGACCACCTTCACGGTGCTCAACCTGTTCATCGGCATCATCGTCTCGGCCATGCAGGCCGAGCACGACGCCGAGGCCTCGGCCGAGCGCAGCGCGCTGCAGGAGGAGCAGGAGGCGATCCTGCATGAGGTCCGGGCGCTGCGCGAAGAGGTGCGGGCACTCAGCAAGGAGAGGCAGTCGTAAACTCAGCCCGGAAGGAAGTGCTTTGAAAGCTTCAGCGCCTGGCCCTGGTAGTGGGATTTGAGTCCGGTGCCGTAAAGCGTTTCCGGGAGCGTACTCATGCGCTCGTAGACCAGCCGGCCGACGATCTGGCCGTGCTCGAGGATGAAGGGCACCTCGTGGCTGCGGACCTCAAGCACGGCGCGGCTGCCCGTGCCGCCGGCGGCGGAGTGGCCGAAGCCGGGATCGAAGAAGCCGGCATAGTGGACGCGGAACTCCCCCACCAGCGGGTCGAAGGGCGTCATCTCCGCGGCATAGGCCGGCGGCACGTGCACGGCTTCGCGCGAGACGAGGATATAGAACTCGTCCGGGTCGAGCACGAGGTCGTTCGTGCCGTGATTGTAAAGGGGCTCCCAGAATTCCGGCACCGCGTAGGCCGCCTTGCGGTCGACGTCGACAAGGCCCGTGTGATGCTTGGCGCGGTAGCCGATCAGGCCGCCGTTGGCGCCGCGCAGGTCGATCGAAAGGGCGATGCCGCCGCCCGAGATGTTGGGCCTTTCGGAGGCCACCAGCGTCTCGCGCTCGTGCAGCGCGGCGAGATCGTCTTCCGTGAGCAGCGCATTGCCCCTGCGGAAGCGGATCTGCGAAAGGCGCGAGCCGGGGCGTACGACGATCGGGAAGGTCCGCGGGCTGACCTCGAGATAGAGCGGGCCGGAATAGCCGGCGGCGATCTTGTCGAACTCCTGGCCGTTGTCCGTCATGACGCGGGTGAAGATGTCGAGCCGGCCGGTCGAGCTCTTCGGGTTGGCCGAGGCCGATATGTCATCGGGAAGCGCCAGGTGCTCCATCAAGGGCACGATGTAGACGCAGCCGACCTCCAGCACCGCACCCTCTTCGAGCCGGAACTGGTGCAGTTTCAGCCGCTCCAGCTTATCGGTCACGCGATGGCCGGGACCGGGCAGGAAGCTGGCGCGCACGCGATAGGCAACCTCTCCTAGGCGCAGGTCGAGGCTTGCCGGCTGGATCTGGTCCGTATCGAGCGGGCGCGCGGCGGCAAGTGCGCCGTCCTCGAACAGCGCGGCGATCTCGCTATCCGGCAGAATGCCCGTCATGGCCACGCGAAACTCCATCAAAAGCTTGACCGGGGAGGTTTACTGCGCCATGCGCTTGACGCAAGGACATGCTGCGCCTAAAGAGGCTTTATCCCGTGGTGATTTGGCCGGTCGGCTTGCAGCCACGTAAAAAAAGTCGCTAAAAGGCCGCGCTCAATGCTCACCGGCACGCGCCTTTCGCGGCCGGTTTTATTTTGAGCAGAGACCATGACCGACGATAACAACGACGACTGGAAACCGCAGACCGCCCTGGTACATGGCGGCGCGCTGCGCTCGCATTTCGGTGAAACCTCCGAGGCCCTCTACCTCACCCAGGGCTTCCTCTACGACAGCGCGGAAGCGGCGGAAGCGCGCTTCAAGGGGGAAGAGCCGGGCTTCATCTATTCGCGCTATGCCAACCCCACGGTGGACATGTTCGAAAAGCGCATGTGCATGCTGGAGGGGGCGGAGGACGCGCGTGCGACGGCCTCCGGCATGGCGGCGGTCTCGGCGGCGCTTCTGTGTTCGCTGAAGGCGGGCGACCACGTAGTCGCCGCGCGCGCTTTGTTCGGCTCCTGCCGCTGGGTGGTGGAGACGCTGATGCCGCGCTACGGCATCGAGACGACGCTGGTGGACGGGGCCTCGCTCGAGGCGTGGGAAAGCGCCGTTCGCACAAACACCAAGCTGTTCTTCCTGGAAAGTCCGACCAACCCGACGCTGGAAGTCTGCGACATCGCCGCGATCGCGCAGCTTGCCGACAGCATCGGCGCGCGGCTGGTGGTCGACAACGTCTTCGCCACACCGCTCCTGCAAAAGCCGCTGGAACTGGGCGCGCATGTGGTGGTCTATTCGGCCACCAAGCACATCGACGGGCAGGGGCGATGTCTCGGCGGCGTGGTGCTCTCTGACAAGGACTGGATCGACGAGCATCTGCACGACTATTTCCGCCACACGGGCCCCAGCCTCTCCCCCTTCAATGCCTGGACGCTGCTGAAAGGCCTGGAGACCCTGCCGCTCAGGGTGCGCCAGCAGATGGAGAGCGCCTCCCGCGTTGCCGATTACCTGGCCGAACACCCGAAGGTGCCGCGCGTGATCTATCCCGGCCGCAGCGACCATCCTCAGGCCGGGATCGTGGCGCGGCAGATGAAGGGCGGCTCGACGCTCGTCTGCTTCGACGTCGAGGGCGGCAAGCAGGCCGCGTACGCGGTAGAGAACGCGCTGAAGATCATCGGCATCTCCAACAATCTGGGCGATGCCAAGAGCCTGATCACCCATCCCGCCACCACCACGCACAAGAACCTTTCCGATGAGGCGCGGGCGGAGGCCGGCATCAAGCCGGGAACACTGCGCCTGTCGCTGGGGCTGGAAGACACGGACGACCTCCTGGCCGATCTCGACCGGGCGCTTTCGCGCGTGTAGCCACTCGGCTACCGGAATGCGCGCGCCGCCAGCACGATGCGGGCGACGGCGGTGTAGAGGGTGATCACGGCGAAGGTCCAGGCGATGACCGGGAACCAGGCGGGCCAGAGGCAGGCGAGCACGAAGGCGATCAGGGTTTCGCCGGCCTCGGCGAGCCCGGTGGTGAAGAAGAAGGATTTCTCGCCGCGGGCCAGGGTCTGCATGCCGCGCTTCTCGGCGATCGCCGCAAAGGCGAGAAAGCTCGCGCCGTTGACATAGAAGGCGAAGAGAAGGAACGCGCCGGCGATGCCGTTGGCAGCGGGATCGTGGAAGATGAAGCCGAGGGGCACGGCGCCGTAATAGACGAAATCGAAGACGATATCGATGTAGCCGCCAAAGTCCGTCGGCGCCTTGACGCGCGCCACCGCGCCGTCCAGCCCGTCGCCCAGGCGGCTTAAAAGGACGAGCGCCAGCGCGACCCAAAACTGGCCGGCGGCGGCCGCGGCACCGGCGGCCAGTCCCGCCGCCAGGCTTGCCACGGTCACCGCATTGGCCGTTACCCCGAACGACGCCAGCCATGCGGCGACCTTGGCAAGAAGCGGCTCGAGCTTGCGTTTTCCCCACCCGTCGATCACATTCCGGCTCCGTTCTGGCTGTCCCGCGTTGATCTATAGTCTTGCCCGACACATATCAGATGTCACAATATCGTCAGGCCCCCGACAGGCGGCCGGCAGGTGGCGCGAGACAGATGTACCGAGCCGTAACCCACGACATAGAAGTGCGGGTCGAGCCATTCTTCCTGCCCGACCACTCGGACCCGGAGGAAAGCCGCTACGTCTGGGCCTATCAGGTCACCATCGCCAATTTCTCCCAGGACACCGTCAAGCTGATCTCGCGTTACTGGCACATTACCGACGGGCTCGGCCGGGTGCAGGAGGTGAGTGGCGAAGGGGTGATCGGCGAGCAGCCGGAGCTGGAGCCGGGCGATAGCTTCCAGTACACCTCAGGCTGTCCACTGACGACCTCCTCCGGCATCATGGTCGGCCGCTACACCATGCGCACCAGGCAGGGCGACCTCTTCGAGGTCGACATCCCGGCCTTTTCCCTGGATCTTCCGGGCGAGCAGGTGGCGCTGAACTGAGAGCAGGCGGGGCGCTGGAACACGGGCGCACCGGGGAAGTTGGAACAGGCAAAGCGGCTTCGAACCTGCGGAGACTCTTCCATGGATCCAGCATCCCGCATCACGCTGCGCACCGGCAATGAAATGCCTCTTCTCGGGCTCGGCACCTGGCAACTGACGAAAGACACGGCCGAGACGATCGCCGCGGCGATCGCGCTCGGCTATCCGATGATCGACACATCCGGCGACTACGGGACCCAACCGGGCATCGGCGAGGGCATCCGCCGGGCGGGCGCGAAACGGTCGGATTTCTATCTCGTCACCAAGGTCGAGGAAACCGACGACGCCTTCGCGGCGACAAAGAAGAACGTGGACGAACTCGGCCTCGACTATGCCGATCTGATGCTGATCCACCGCCCGCCGAGAAGCGGGGCGGGCGAGGCGCTGTGGGAAGGCCTGATCCGCGCCCGCGAAGAGGGGCTTACGCGCGACATCGGCGTCAGCAACTATCCTACCGGTCTCATCGACGCCTTGGTGCGGACAACCGGGGAAGTGCCGGTCGTCAACCAGATCGAGTGGAGCCCCTTCGGCCATTCCATGGCGGTGAAGGCGCACGCGGATGAAAACCAGATGGTCATCCAGGCCTACAGTCCGTTGACCCGCGCCAGGCGATTGGACGACGACACGCTGGAGGCGATCGGGAAGAACCACGGCAAATCGCCGGCGCAGGTGCTCATCCGCTGGAACCTCCAGCATGGGACGGTGCCGCTGCCCAAGGCAAACCAGCGCGAGCATCTGGAGGAAGACATTGCGGTCTTCGACTTCGCGCTCGGCGAGGAGGAGATGGCCCGGCTCGACGACCTCAACAGCCATTATTCCGCGCTCGGCAAGCTGCCCTACGTGTAGATACCGCGGCGGTTGGCGCGCACGCGGCGATGCGCTATCCATTCATTTTATGGATGGAGGATCGACCCGTGCGACTGACGACGATCGGTTTCGATGCCGACGACACGCTTTGGCACAATGAGCGCTTCTTCCGTCTTACCGAGGAGCGCTTTGCCGAGTTGCTTGCCGAACATGCCGCGCGCAACGACCTTTCCGCCCGCCTGCTGGCGGCGGAAAAGCGCAACCTCAAGATCTACGGCTTCGGCATCAAGGGCTTCATTCTCTCCATGATCGAGACCGCCATCGAGGTGACCGAGGGAAAGGCACCGGCGGCGACCATCGAGCATATCCTGGAGATCGGCCGGGAAATGCTGGCGCACCCGATCGAGCCGCTGCCGCATGCGGTCGAGACGCTTCAGGCGCTCACCGGCGACTACCGACTCGTCCTCATCACCAAGGGCGACCTGTTCGACCAGGAGCGCAAGCTCGCCCAATCGGGGCTGGGAGACTATTTCGACGGCGTCGAGATCGTCAGTGACAAGACGCCCGAGACCTATGCACGGGTCTTCGCCCGGCACGGCAACGGGCCGGAGAAGAGCATGATGGTGGGCAATTCGCTCAAATCCGACGTCATTCCGGCCATCCGCGCCGGAAGTTGGGGCGTCTTCGTGCCGCACGACCTGACGTGGGAGGTCGAACACGCGGAAGCGCCCGCGGGTGAGGACCGTTTTCGCGAGCTCGCCCATCTGGGCGAATTGAAAGCGCTTCTTGCCAGCATCGATGGGCCGGGCTGACCGTGTTCCTTCGCCACCGAGTTCCCGTCAGCCGGCTTTCGGCGCGGCGACTAGAGCAGGGCGCGCTCACATTCGTGGATTCCACTTGGCTGCAAAAATGCTCTGGCATAAGGCAGGGTTTTGTGTCCGGCGTCGGCGACTGCATCTTGACTTCCGTTTGCTTTACAGAAAATTCAGCAGCACTGTTAAAAAATGCGCCCGCGAGGGGAATGGGCGCCACGAGAGGGGATGAAGCACTTGGGATTCCGGTATTCTTCCACTGCTGGCATATTGTGCCTTCTAGCCGCCGGGTGCGGGGGCGGAAGCGATGGAGGCGGCGGCGATTCCACGTTCGATGACGGCACGCCACCTTCCACGCCTGGCGGAACCGGTTATCCGGCGTTGGACGAGACGGCGGCAGCAGCCTATGCCGAGGGCGCGGAGTTCAACCGCGTAGATCCGCCGCCCAGCTATGAGGAGTGGCTGCGCCAGGCTGCCGGCCTGCCGCCGGTCTGCGACGGCACGAGCAATCCGGACTGTGCCAGCGCCTCCAATTACGCGCTGCAGAACATCCACTACGCCCACACGGCCACGCTTTCCAATGGTACGAAGCTGCGCGGGCAAGGCACGCTGATTGCCGTGGTGGACGACGGCTTTCGCCGCACTCATCGGGAATTCGCCGGGAAAACGCTTCACAGCTTCATCGGCGGCGCAAGTTTTGCAGTGGAGGACCACGGCACCTCCGTCGCCGGCATCGCCGCCGGCCGGGCGGACGGGGCGGGCATCATGGGCGTCGCTCCCGAAGCCGACCTTCACCTCACCTCGTGGGCCGATGTCGGCGGGAACGACATCCTGGATCACCTGACGGCGGCCACGGACCATGCAGCCGACCTCGGCGCGGTGGTGCAGAACAATTCCTGGGGATTTGCGCCGGAGACCGCCGCCAGCGAGGAGATGGCGGCGTTCGCGCGTTCCGGCACGAGCGACTATGCCACCTATATCGCGGGCGAGAGGGGCGGCACGCCGTCCGAGTGGCGGGGCCTTTTCGATGCCTATGACCGCTTTCAGGAGACGGGCGTTGTCGTCCTGGCCAACTCCAACGACCCCAGTTTGGGCGACGCATCCGCCTGGGCCGGGCTTCCGCTGTTCGTGCCGGAGCTTTCGGAGGCCTGGCTCGTCGCCAGCAATGCGCTGTTCACGGTCGATGAAAGCGACGGTCGCATTCTCGATGCCGAACTCCTGTCCGCACCGTGCGGCTCCGCCGCAGCTTTCTGCGTGACCAGCGACGGAACGGTCTACGCGCCGACCGCCGACGACGACACATCCTATGCCTTCACCACCGGCACGTCCTTCGCGGCACCCCAGGTCGCCGGGCAGGTCGCGCTCATCGCCCAGGCGTTCCCCAATCTTTCGCCGGAGGAGTGGACGGTGCGCCTGCTGGCCACGGCGCGGCGGGACTGGGATGGTTTCCAGGACACGGTCTCCGGCACGTCGACCTTCGCCCCGGGCGTGAGCCGCAACTATTCCAGCCTCTACGGCCACGGCGTCCCGGACATGAAGGCGGCCCTTTCGCCCATCGGCGGTCTGTCGATTGCAAGCGGCGAGAATGTCTACAGCGCGCAGCGCACCAGCCTCTCGGGCGGCATCGCCACGGCGGGCCCCGTCGTCGGCAACAGCATCGCCAAGGCGATCGCCGGCCGCAAGGTGATGGTGGTCGACGCCCTCGGCACCGACTTCTATGTCCCGGGCGGGAAGCTCGGCGGCGAAACCTCCGTCAATGCGGGAAAGGGCGTGGCCGATGCCCGGCAGATGGCGCGCAACGTGGAGAAAATGGCCGCCAGCTTCGCCTTCGTCGAAAACGGGAGCGACCTGCCCCGCACCCTGCACGACGTCGCGGTGCCGAAGCTCTTTTTCTCGCAGACGCTCGCCGGCTTCGACTCGGACACGGCGTTTTCTCACGTCTTTCCGGCTGACGAAGGCACGTTCTTCCAGTTTTCCGGCCAGGTCGCGCACAAACACGAGGGGGGTGAAGCTGCCTTCTCCCTTTCACGAATTACCGCGAACGACAAGTTCGCCAGCGAAATTTCATTCTCCTTCGGGCACAGTGGCGCCGGCTTCTTCGGCAGTGAAACGCGCGGTCCCTTTCTCGCCGGCCGGAACACGGCCAATGCGGCCGCCGGCATCAGTGTCAGCACGGCAATCTCGCGCGCCTGGTCGGTGGGCGCCTATGCCGAATTCGGAAGCGGCTTCGTGAGCGACGCTCCCCACGCGCTGGTAGATTATGGCGCCCTTGCCTATGCGAGCGGTGGCCTTTCTGCCCGCCGCCGCGGCGTGCTGACGGAACGCGACACGATCGATTTCTACGGCGGGATGCGACCGAGCGCCGTTGCCGGCGAGGCCGAGGTCAATCTGCCGGTCGGCCGCGATGCCGACGGCACGATCCATTACGAGAACATCGCTGTGGACTTGGCCGACACGGATCTGCCGCTGCGCTTCGGACTGGTCTACCGCAACCGCACGGAGCGGGATTTCGACGTGCTCTTCGGCTTCAACACCGATCTCGTGGCGGCCAGCGATCCGGATCCCGTCTTCTCGTTCTCTCTCGGTTTGACGAAGGAGTTTTGAGCGCGCATGCGCTTCTCAAGCGCGCATGTCCTCCAGTTGATTGATCTGTTTTGCCGCCTTTAGGACGAGCGGCTTCAGGCCGTCGCCGCCGCGCTCGATGATCCGGAAAAGCTGCCGGCGCATGCGGGGCTCCCAGAACTTGTTGATGTGGTCGGCGACACCTGCGACCGCTTCCTCATGATCCATTACTTCGAAAAAGCAGGCGATCTGGTTGGCCATGTAGACGAGCTTTTCTTCGCTGGGCCTGCCTGCTTCATGCGACATGTCTGGCTGCTCCGTTGTGAATGCGTTCGGGATGGGTGAAGATGTCGAACTCCGACCCGCGTACCAGCGCCACCAGAGTGGCGCCGCATTCGTCCGCAGTGCGGATGGCGAGCGCGGTCGGAGCGGAGACGGCGATGAGAACCGGCGCGCCGATCGCCGCCGCCTTCTGCACCATCTCCACCGAAACGCGGCTGGTGATGACGGCGGCGCCGCGGCTGGCGTCGGTCCCGGCTCCCGCCA
>NZ_JBHSUM010000134.1:0-11641 GCF_042660605.1 Nitratireductor sp. GCM10026969 | reverse complement strand
GGAGGCCGGCGGCCAGTCAGTCCTCATGGCGCCGACGGAACTGCTCGCCCGGCAGCATCTCGCGACCATCGCCCCGCTTGCGGAGGCGGCCGGCCTGAAGGCCGCGCTTCTCACCGGCCGCGAAAAAGGCCGCGAGCGCCAGGCTGTGCTCGACGGGATTGCCTCGGGCGACATCGCCTTCGTCGTCGGCACCCATGCGCTGTTCCAGGAATCGGTGCATTTCAAGGATCTCGTCCTCACGGTCATCGACGAGCAGCACCGGTTCGGCGTTCACCAGCGCCTCGCCATCACCGCCAAGGGGAACGCGCCCGACATGCTGGTGATGACGGCGACGCCGATCCCGCGCACGCTGGTGCTTTCGGCCTTCGGCGACATGGACGTCTCGCGGCTAACCGAAAAGCCCGCCGGCCGCAAGCCGATCCGTACCGTGACGATGCCGGCGGAGCGGCTGGACGAGTTGATGGCACGGCTCGGCGAGGCGGTCGAGGAGGGGCAGAAGGTCTACTGGATCTGCCCCCTGGTCGAAGAATCGGAAGTGCTTGAACTGACCTCCGCGGAGGATCGCTTCGCCGCGCTTGAACGGGTCTTCGGACCCGCCGTCGGCCTCGTCCACGGCCGCATGGCGGCCCGCGAGAAGGATGATGCCATGCGTGCCTTCAGGGACGGCGCTACGCGCATCCTCGTCGGCACAACGGTGGTGGAGGTCGGCGTGGACGTGCCGGACGCGACCATCATCGTCATCGAGCATGCGGAACGCTTCGGCCTGGCACAACTGCATCAGCTGCGCGGCCGCGTCGGGCGCGGCGAGCGGCCCTCATCCTGCGTTCTGCTCTACAAGGGGCCGTTGGGCGAGACCGCCAAGCGGCGCCTCGCCATCCTGCGGGAGAGCGAAGACGGCTTCCTGATTGCCGAGGAGGATCTGCGGCTGCGTGGCGAAGGCGATCTTCTGGGAACGCGCCAGGCCGGCTCGCCGGGCTTTCTGGTCGCGCGGCTGGAATTCCACGCCGAACTCCTGGCAACGGCCCGCGACGACGCGCGGCTTCTCCTCGCCCGCGATCCGGAACTCGCTTCCGAGCGGGGCAAGGCCTTGCGAATGCTGCTTTACCTGTTCGGCAAGGATGAGGCGGTGCGCCTTCTGCGGGCCGGTTGATCGGCCAGAGCCTCCTCGGCCAGAGCTTTGGTTTTTGCCTCATATTCGGGCGAGATGAGGCCGGCCGAGATCACCAGTTTGGCCCCGTCCTCCACCGACATGTCAAGCTCGATGATCTCGTTGCGCGGCACGTAGAGGAGATAGCCGGACGTCGGGTTGGGGGTCGTCGGAAGGAAGACGGCCACGGCCGGGTTGTCGTCCCCGTTGGTGAGGTGGCGCACCTCCCCCCGCGCCTCGGTGGCGATGAAGACGAGCGCCCACAGCCCCTTACGCGGATACTCGATGAGGCCCACCTTCTTGAAGGTGTCCGAACGCTCCGAGAGCACCGTCTCCAGGATCTGTTTCAGGCCACGATAGATGCTGCGCACGAGCGGCATCCGGCCGAGAAGGTATTCGCCGTAGGAAACGATCGTGCGCCCGATGATGTTGGCCGTGAGAAAGCCCGCCAGCGTGATCACCACCAGGGCGACGATGAGCCCGAACCCCGGCACGTCAAAGGGCAGATAGGTATCGGGATTGTAGCGGGCCGGGATATACGGCTTGACCCAGGAATCCACCCACCGGATCAGCGACCACGTCAGATAGAGGGTGATCGCCAGGGGCGCGGTTACGATGAAGCCCGTCAGAAAATAATTGCGCAGGCGGGTCACCGGGCAAGTCCTCGGATATCGGCTGAATAGGGAAAAAAGCTCGGCACCGGCGAACACTACCCGAGGAAGGCAGCGTTCGTCCAGATGAAACGGAGCGAGTCGATCGCCCGACCTTTCGCTATTCCACCGTCACCGACTTGGCGAGATTCCGGGGCTGATCGACGTCGGTGCCCATGGCAACGGCAGTGTGATAGGCGAGCATCTGCACGGGGAGCGCGTAGATGATGGGGGCGATAAACTCCGGCACCTCCGGCATGACGATCGTTTCCACGCCCTCGAGCGACGTGCCGGCCGCTCCCGCCTCGTCCGTGATGAGGATGATGCGCCCGCCGCGTGCGGCCACCTCCTGCATATTGGAGACGGTCTTTTCGAAGATGTGATCGTGCGGGGCGATGACGATCACCGGCATCTTCTCGTCGACCAGCGCGATCGGCCCGTGTTTCAACTCGCCCGCCGCGTAGCCCTCGGCATGGATATAGGAAATCTCCTTGAGCTTCAGCGCGCCCTCAAGCGCCAGCGGATAGCTGGTCCCGCGACCGAGATAGAGCACATGGTCGACCTGCGAGAGCTCGCGCGCCACCTTCTCGATCCGCTCCTCCAGCTTCAGGGCTTGCGAGGCGTAGCGCGGCACTTCCGAGAGTGCCTTGACCAGCGCACCGGCCTGTTCCTTCGTCAACGTGCCCCTTTCAATCGCCGCCCGGACGGCCAGAACGGCGAAGATGGACAGCTGACAGGTGAACGCCTTCGTCGAGGCAACGCCAATTTCCGGGCCGGCGAGTGTGGGAAAAATCCCGTCGCTTTCACGGGCGATGGTGGAATCGCGCACATTGACGATCGATGCGATCGGGACCCCCTCCCCGCGGCAATACCGCAACGAGGCGAGCGTGTCGGCCGTCTCGCCCGATTGCGAGACGAAAAGGGCGGCACTGGCGGCCGAAAGCGGCATCTCGCGGTAGCGGAACTCGGAGGCGATATCGATGTCGACCGGCAGGCGTGCGTAGCGCTCGAACCAGTATTTGCCGACGAGCCCGGCAAGATAGGCCGTGCCGCAGGCGGAAACGGCAAGCCGGTCGATCCTGTCGAACGCGATCGGCGAATCGAAACGCTTCACCTCGCCGGCGGCGAAGTCGAGGTAATGGGCCAGCGTGTGCCCGATCACCTCCGGCTGTTCGTGGATCTCCTTCTCCATGAAGTGCCGGTGATTGCCCTTGTCGACAAGGAAGCTGGTGCCGACCGACTGCTGGCGCTTGCGCTCCACGCGCGCGCCGTCCATGCCGAAGATCTCGATGCCCGAGCGACGCACGACAGCCCAGTCGCCGTCCTCCAGATAGGTGATGGAATCGGTGAACGGCGCCAGCGCGATGGCGTCGGAACCGAGATACATCTCGCCGTCGCCATGGCCGACGGCAAGCGGCGGTCCCTGGCGCGCGCCGACGATCAGGTCGTCGTCGTCACGGAACATGATCGCCAGGGCGAAGGCACCCCTCAGGCGCTTCAACGCGGCGAAGGCGGCATCCTGAGGCGCAGCGCCGCGGCCAAGCTCGCGCGCCACCAGATGGGCGACCGCCTCCGTATCGGTCTGCGAGGCGAAGCGGTAGCCGTCGGCGGTCAGTTCCTCGCGCAGTTCGGCGAAATTTTCGATGATGCCGTTGTGGACGATCGCCACATTGTCGGAGAAATGCGGATGAGCGTTGGTCTCGTTGGGCACGCCGTGCGTTGCCCAGCGCGTATGGCCGATGCCGATCATCCCGCCGAGCGGCTCATCCTGCAGGCGCTTTTCGAGGTTGACCAGCTTGCCCTCGGCACGCCTGCGTCCAAGCCGGCCATCCTCGACCGTAGCGACGCCCGCCGAGTCATAGCCCCGATATTCGAGGCGCTTCAACGCGTCGACGATCAGCGGCGCGACCGGCCCGTGACCCACGATGCCTACGATTCCGCACATGTTTCCCCGCCTCCTTCAGTGTGGTCCGCCGGCCGACAAAAGAGCCGTTCTTAACCCTTCCCAAGGCCATATCGCGAAGTGGGCGTCCGCCAAAGACAAAAATGGTTTCAGGCGTGTCACAGCACCCGCCCGCGGGACCGACGGGTGCGCTTAATCGATATCGGCGATCTCGGCGCCCTCGCCCCCGCTGACGCGCTGGGAGAGCGAGGCCTTCATCAACGCGTCCAGCCCGCCGTCGAGCACCTCTTGCGGATTGGTGCTCTCGGCGCCGGTGCGCAGGTCCTTGACGAGCTGATAGGGCTGCAGCACGTAGGAACGGATCTGATGGCCCCAGCCAATCTCCGTCTTGGCCGATTCGGTGGCGTTCGCCGCCTCCTCGCGCCGCTTGAGTTCCTCCTCGTAGAGGCGCGCGCGCAGCATGTCCCAGGCGGTGGCCCGGTTCTTGTGCTGGGAGCGCTCCCTCTGGCACTGCACGACGATTCCGGTGGGAACGTGCGTGAGCCGGACGGCGGAGTCGGTGGTGTTGACGTGCTGGCCGCCGGCGCCGGAGGCACGGTAGGTGTCGACGCGCACCTCCGATTCGGGGATGTCGATCTCGATGCTCTCGTCGATCACCGGATAGACCCAGACGCTGGCGAAGGAGGTATGCCGGCGTGCGTTGCTGTCGAAGGGTGAGATACGTACCAGGCGGTGCACACCCGATTCTGTCTTCAGCCAGCCATAGGCATTGCGCCCCCTGACGAGGATCGTCGCCGACTTGATGCCTGCCTCCTCACCGTCATGGACTTCGAGCACCTCGATCTTCATCTTCCGACGCTCGGCCCAGCGCGTATACATGCGCAGAAGCATCGATGCCCAATCCTGGCTCTCCGTGCCGCCAGCGCCGGCGTGGACCTCCAGATAGGTATCGTTGCCGTCCGCTTCGCCGGAAAGCAGCGTTTCGATCTGCCGGGAGGCGATCTCGCCGCGCAGGGCGCGGATGGCTGCTTCCGCCTCCTCGACGACCGACTCGTCGCCCTCCTCCTCGCCAAGCGCGATCAGTTCCACATTGTCGTCAAGGGACTGGGACAGCCCTTTGATGGCGTTGATGTTCTCTTCCAGGCTCTGACGCTCGCGCATAAGCTTCTGCGCTTCCTGCGGATCGTTCCACAGGTCGCTGTCCTCGGCGCGCGTGTTGAGATATTCGAGCCGCTTTACCGCCTCGTCCCAGTCAAAGATACCTCCTCAGCAGGCCGATCGCCTGCTTGATTTCTTCGACCAGATTTGCCGTTTCGTTGCGCATTTGTTGTCTCTGTTTGGGATTAGGCGTGAATCGGGGCGGAACCTACGAGCGGGGAACGCGCCTGTAAAGCGCATGCAGGCCGGCATTCCGGACCGGCCGCCTCGCCTTCGCGCGCCGCCGCGGTTTCCGTTAGAAGAGCCCGCCGGCGCCGGTGGTGATCGCGCGGTCGGCTTCCGGCGAGATTTCCTGTGCCTGGGCGCTGCCCTGCATATCTCCGATGACCCAATAGGTGTCGGCCGGTCCCGTTCCGGGTTTGAAGGCCTCCATGATGACGCCGGGCTGCCCAGCTTCGGCGTGCATGCCGGTCTTACGGTCGATGGCGACTACCTTCATGCCGTCCGGCACGCGGAAATCAACCGGCGTCGTACCCTCAAGGGCCTTGGCCATGAACTCCTTGAAGATCGGCGCCGCCAGGCCGCCGCCGGTCGATCCGCGGCCCATCGGCCGCGGCTGGTCGTATCCCATGAAGACACCGACCACCAGATCGGGTGTATAACCGATGAACCAGGCGTCCTTCTCGTCATTTGTCGTGCCGGTCTTGCCGGCGATGGGATAGCCAAGTTCGGAGACGGTGGTCGCCGTCCCGCGCGTCACCACGCCTTCCATCATGGAGGTGATCTGATAGGCGGTCATGGGATCGAGCACCTGCTCGCGATCGTCGATAAGTTCGGGCTCCGGCTGGTTTTCCCATGCCTCCGCGTCACAACCGCTGCACTCGCGCTGTTCGTGCTTGTAAACCGTCTTGCCGTAGCGATCCTGGATACGATCGATCAACGAGGGCTGGATGTACTTGCCGCCGTTCGCCATCACCGCATAAGCCGAGACCATGCGCATCAAGGTCGTCTCGCTGGAACCGAGCGCGTTTGCGATGTGCCTGGACATTTTGTCGTAAACGCCGAAACGCTCCGCATATTCCGCAACGAGATCCATACCCATGTCCCGGGCCAGCCGCACGGTCATCAGATTGCGCGAGCGCTCGATGCCGGCGCGCAAGGTCGACGGCCCGGCGAACTTCCCGCCATAGTTCTTGGGCTCCCACAGAGTGTTTCCGACCTGGATGGAGATGGGCGCGTCGAGCACCACCGAGGCGGGCGTATAGCCGTTGTCGAGGGCGGCGGCATAGATGAACGGCTTGAACGCGGATCCGGGCTGGCGCAGCGCCTGCGTGGCGCGGTTGAATTCGGAGGAGGCGAAGGAAAAGCCGCCCGACATGGCCAGCACACGGCCCGTATGCGGGTCCATCGCCACCATCGCGCCGCCGATCTCCGGGACCTGGCGCAACTGCCATGCGTTCTCGCCGTCTTCCTTCTCCTCGACATAGACGACGTCGCCGGGCTGCAGCACCTCGGCGGGCGAGGACGCCTTGACGCGCCTGCCATCGACCATGTGACGCAAGGCCCATTGCATGTCGTCGACCGCGATCGTTCCCGTCTCACGCTCCTCCGATAGGGTGCCGGAGACTTCGCGGCCGGGCTGAAGGCCGATGGTCACCTGGTTCTCACCGGCCTCCAGAACCACCGCCAACTGCCACTCCGGCACGTCGCTCAGCGCTTCGATCTCGCCGAGCGGCACCCCCCAGTCTCCATCAACGGAGATCTGGTCCACCGGACCGCGGAAGCCGCGCAGCGTGTCATAACGGATGAGTCCGTTCTGCAGGGCCTTGCGGGCGTAGAGCTGCAGTTGCGGGTCGAGCGTCGTCTTCACCGACAGGCCGCCCTCATAGAGCGCGTCCTCGCCGTAACGAGCGATGATCTCGCGCCGCACTTCCTCCGTGAAAAAGTCGGCCGCGAAGAGATAGCTGCCGCGCCGGCGCGGCGTGACGTCGAGCCCGGTCGCCTTGGCTCTTTCCGCCTCCTCGGCGCTGATATAGCCATTGGCGTGCATCTGGTCGATCACCCAGTTGCGGCGCTCGATCGCCCGGTCGGTGTGGCGGAAAGGATGATAGTTGGACGGCCCCTTCGGCAGCGCGGCGAGATAAGCCGCCTCGGCGACGGTGAGTTCGTTGACGGATTTGTCGTAGTAGGTCAGCGCGGCGCCGGCGATTCCATAGGCGCCGAGGCCGAGCCAGATCTCGTTGAGATACAGCTCGAGAATGCGGTCCTTCGAGTATGCCTGCTCGATCCTGAAGGCGAGGATCATTTCACGGATCTTGCGCTCGATCGTCTGGTCCGAGGACAGGAGAAAGTTCTTCGCCACCTGCTGGGTTATCGTCGAGGCACCGACGAGCCGGCGGTCGGAGCCGAGATTCTGGAGATTGGTGATGACCGCGCGCATCAAACCGGTCGCGTCGACCCCCGGATGGCTGTAGAAATTCTTGTCCTCGGCCGACAGAAAGGCTTCCTTCACCGTATCGGGAATCGCCTGAATCGGCAGGTAGAGGCGCCTTTCGCGGGCAAATTCCGCCATCAGGTTTCCGTCGGACGCATGAATCCGCGTCGTGACCGGCGGCTCATAACGGGCGAGGACCTCGTAGTCGGGAAGATCCTTTGTGAGATTGCCCACATAGAGGGCCACGCCGGCCGCAGCGACCAGCGCCAGGACGACCCCGATGCCGAAGAAATATCCCAAAAGACGTATCATGCCCGCTCCAGTGTGGCCGAATTCCGCCCGGCCCATCGTTTGCGCCGGCTATCATACCATCGCGACAGCGCAGAGAAATCACTATCGTTCCCAGCCCTGCCCGCCTGTTGTGAGCAAAATGGGGCAAACACTGCGAGAGAACAGTCGTTTTTGATGAACATCCCGTGAAAAGCGCGCGGCGTTGTGTCTTTGCCACGCCTCCTGCCGGCTAACCGCCCGCCGCCCTTTTTGCCTCCGCAAATACGGCGATCGCCTCGACGATGTTCCGTGCCGCCCGCTCTCGCCAATCGGCATCACGCAACTGCTCCTCCTCTTCCGGATTCGACAGGTAACCAAGTTCAAGCAGCACCGAAGGCACGTCGGGAGCCCGCAGGACGCGGAAACCGGCCGAACGCATCGGGTTGTTGACGAAGTTCACCGTGTCGGTCAGCTTGCCGACGAGCGTACGCGCGAAGCGGATCGAAAAAGCATGGGTTTCGCGCCGAATCAAATCGGCAAGGATATCCGTCACCTCGTCCTGGTCATCCTTTTCAGCAAGGCCGGCAAGCGAATCGGACAGATTCTCGCGCGCGGCCGTCGCCGCTGCTTCCGGGTCCGAGGCCTTGTCCGAAAGGGTATAGACCGTCGCGCCCCCGAAATCCTTGATCCTGATCGAGTCGGCGTGGATCGACAAAAGGAGATCGGCGCCGTTCTCGCGCGCGATCCGCACCCGTTCGTCGAGCCGCAGGAAGACATCGCTTTCGCGCGTCATCACTACGTTGTATCGCCCGGTCTCTTCCATCTTGTTCTTCAGTTCCAGGGCGAAGGCCAGCGTGATGGTCTTCTCCTGCGTGCCGCCGGCACCGCGCGCGCCGCTGTCGATCCCGCCATGCCCGGCATCGATGGCGACGGTGAAGCGCTCGTCATCCGCCTCGATCCGCCGCCTCTTGGCCGCCGACCCTGCCCCCGGCGCCGAATCGATACGCTCGCGCATGGCCGCCTCGAACGCCTCCTCCGAGGCGGAGACAAGGTCAACGATGAGACGGTAGCCCGCCGACGTTTCGTTCTGCAGTACCGAGAGCTCATCCAACACAAAAGGGCCCACCAGTGTGACGATCATGCGCGAATGCCCCTCCCGCATGCGGCCGTAGCGAACCCGCGTGACGAGCCCACGCGGTTCGGTGCGAGTCTCGTCGATCGCAAATTCCGTCTCCGGCAGGTCGACGACCAGTCGATGCGGCGCACGCAACAGGAACCAGTTGACCTCCGGCTTTCGGTCGAAATGCAGAATGATCCGCATGCGCTGCTGGTCGCCGGCCATTCTGTAGTTGTAGGCATGAATGGGGGCGGAAGACCCCGCGGCCGCCTCGTGCATCGCCCCCTCTTCCTGTGCGCCAGCCTGCGTGACCAGGCCGGCCGCAATGAGGAGAATGATGAAAAAGAGCGCGCCGAGGGTGCGCAGAAATTGCAATGGTCCGGCGGCATCCTCATATGAGAGGTGTGGGAGCCTGCCCGACCTGTGCGGTTTGTCCCGATCCAACGCGCGCTCCTGCCTGGTTTCGCGGCCCCATGTTGCGCTTAACCGATGCCTGGGGCGGCTTCAAGGCGAGACATGCCCGACGCGGCTGCATCGAAATCAGGGTTGCCATCGATGCAGCCAAATCATAAAAGCGGCACTGAACCATCATCGCGTCCGTTACCATGGTGGTCAGAGCGCCAGGGTTCCTCGCAAGCCCTCGGGAACGACGCGGCGGCAACGATGGCTCCAAGGATTTCTGCGAGGTGTCGACGGCGGATGCCGGACCCTCAACGTAAGGAAAACGGCCGGGGAATCCTGTGCCGGCTCATGACGAGCAAAGCAACGGGTTCGGCGATTCGGACCCATATCGAAACGGTTCTGCCAGGCGACGAGATGCCTTTGAACACAGTCAGCAATCTTCCCCGAGTGTCCCGCGCCCCTATGGCCGCGACCCGGCGCGCTGACGTTTCGAGGCCGAGACCGGCAGACTACAGATTATCCGGTACCCATATCCGAGTTCGGGCAGCAAGTGGCGTAAGCGCCCCCGCCCGACAGTGGATTCGTGCCGGGGAGACAAGACTTTATGCCCAACAAGATGCTCATAGATGCCTCCCACCCGGAGGAGACCCGTGTCGTTGTCGTACGCGGTAGCCGTATCGAAGAATTCGATTTCGAATCACAGGACAAGAAGCAGCTCCGAGGAAACATATATTTGGCGCGCGTAACGCGCGTCGAACCCTCGCTTCAAGCGGCTTTCGTCGAATATGGCGGGAACCGCCACGGTTTCCTTGCCTTCAGCGAAATACACCCGGACTACTATCAGATTCCGGTCGCCGACCGGCAGGCGTTGCTCAAGGCCGAAGCCGAGGAGGCAAGGGCCGCCGACGACGCGGAGGAAAGCGAAGCGCAGGCCTCGAGCGCCCGCGGCAAGAAGCGCCGGCGTGGTGGACGCCGCGGCAACAAGGCGGAGAACGGGCAAGCGTCCGCGGAAGCGGATGCCGCAAATCCCGCGCTCGCCGAAGCCGCCAATGGCGGCGATACCGTTTCCGAAGACGTCCCCGCCGCCAGCGGCGGTCAGGACGATGCCAACGGCGCTGAAGACGGCGAGGTCGACACGGTCGGCGCCGAGGACGCGCTCGACGAGGCGCAGAACCGCCGCCGCCCGGTGCGTCGCAACTACAAGATCCAGGAAGTCATCAAGCGCCGGCAGATTCTGCTGGTTCAGGTCGTCAAGGAGGAGCGCGGCAACAAGGGCGCCGCACTCACCACCTATCTCTCCCTTGCCGGGCGCTATTCGGTGCTGATGCCGAACACGGCGCGCGGTGGCGGCATCTCGCGCAAGATCACCAGCCCGCAGGACCGCAAGCGGCTCAAGGACGTCGTCAAGAGCCTCGACGTGCCCGAAGGGATGGGCGTCATCCTGCGCACCGCCGGCGCCAACCGCACCAAGGCGGAGATCAAGCGCGACTACGACTATCTGATGCGCCTGTGGGAAAAGGTTCGCGGCCTGACGCTGGAATCGATCGCTCCGACTCTCGTCTACGAGGAAGGCAGCCTGATCAAGCGGTCGGTGCGCGACCTCTACAACAAGGATATCGATGAGATCCTGGTTGCCGGCGAGGAAGGCTATCGCGAGGCCAAGGACTTCATGCGCATGCTGATGCCGAGCCATGCCAAGATGGTTCAGCCCTATCGCGATACGGTGCCGATCTTCGCCCGCAACGGCATCGAGGGACAACTCGATAAGATGCTGCAGCCGCAGGTCACGCTGAAGTCCGGCGGCTACGTCATCATCAATCAGACCGAGGCGCTGGTCGCCATCGACGTCAACTCCGGCCGCTCCACCAAAGAGCACTCCATCGAAGACACCGCGCTGCAGACCAATCTGGAAGCGGCGGAGGAAATCGCACGGCAGTTGAGGCTGCGGGATCTCGCCGGCCTCATCGTGATCGATTTCATCGACATGGAGGAAAACCGCAACAACCGCGCGGTCGAGAAAAAGCTCAAGGAGTGTCTGAAGAACGATCGGGCGCGCATCCAGGTGGGGCGCATCTCCCATTTCGGCCTTCTGGAGATGTCGCGTCAGCGGATTCGCGCCAGCGTCCTCGAAAGCACGATGCAGCCCTGTCCACATTGCGGCGGCACCGGGCATGTGCGCTCCGAATCGTCGGTCGCCCTTCTGGTGGTGCGCTCTATCGAAGAGTACCTTCTGAAGGACTCGCGCAACGACATCACGGTGCGCACCCCCGCCTCCACTGCGCTCTACCTGCTCAATCACAAGCGCTCGAATCTGGTCGATCTGGAGGCGCGATTCGGCGTGATCATAACGGTCGAGGCGGATGACGGACTGAACGGCCAGCACTATGTGATCGTGAAGGGCCAGCCGGCCACCCGCCCCGCGGCAGGCGATTTCACGGCGCCGGCGACCGTTCCGGACTTGGATCTCGCCGAGGAGGAGGATTCCGCCGAGGACCAGGGCGAAATGGTGGACGACGCCTCGGCCGTCGGCGAAGAATCCGGCGGTTCCGGCCGCAAGCGC
>NZ_JBHSUM010000133.1:0-11758 GCF_042660605.1 Nitratireductor sp. GCM10026969 | reverse complement strand
GCCCGCGCATGCGGGACCTTTGCTGCTGCATGCCTGGCCGGATCGCGTCGCAAAGGCACGCGGCGACTACGGCCGTTTCGTGCTTGCCAACGGCCGCGGCGGCCAGATCGACGCGGAAGAGCCGCTTGCCCGCGAAGCCTGTCTCGTCGTGGCCGATCTTCACGGCAAGGCGCGCAATGCGCGGATCACCGCCGCCGGCGCGGTCAGCGAGGAGGATATCGCCGCCCGTCTCGGCCACCGCATCGAAACGCAAGTGGAAACGCTGTTCGATCGCGACAGGGGCATGGTGCGCCAGCGCCAGACGCGGCGGCTGGGGGCGGTCGTGCTCGGCGAGCAGGCATTGCCGGCGCCTAAGGGCGAGGCGGCGGACCGGGCGGTTCTGGACGCGGTGCGCGCGCACGGCCTTTCCGTCCTGCCCTGGAACAGGGAGGCGGAGGGCCTTCGCGCGCGCCTTTCCTTCCTGCACGCGACCAGGGGCGCGCCTTGGCCGGACGTGACCGACGAGACGCTGACGGAGCGGCTCGAGGAATGGCTGCTGCCGTTTCTCACCGGCGAACCGTCGCTTTCGGCCATTTCAGGCCGCGCGCTTGCCGACGGGCTGATGGCGCTGGTGCCCCATGATCTGCAGCGCCGGGTGGATGCGGAGGCGCCCAGCCATTTCACCGCGCCGACGGGAAGCCGCCTGCCGATCCGCTACGCGGACGGCGAGGCCGTGCTGGCCGTCCGCGTCCAGGAGCTTTTCGGTCTTACGGAGCATCCGACAGTGGCGGACGGATTGCCGCTGACGCTCGAACTTCTGTCGCCGGCACATCGGCCGATCCAGAAGACGCGCGACCTGCCCGGCTTCTGGCGGGGCTCGTGGGCGGATGTGCGCGCGGACATGCGCGGGCGCTATCCCAAGCATGTCTGGCCGGAGGATCCGGCAACAACCGCCCCCACCAGACGCGCGAAATCGCGACAATAAAAATACTTGGCCGCCGGCATGTGAAGGCACATAAAGGCGCCAATGCTTGAAGAGACACAGACACCGAATACGCGCCGCAGCCGCAGCCTGCGCCTCAATACGCTGATCAGGCTCAGATGGCTGGCGATCGTCGGCCAGAGCGCAGCGGTGCTGGCGGTGGCCTACGGGCTGGGCTTCCCGCTGCCCGTCGGCCCGTGCTTCGTGCTGATCGCTGCGTCCGCCTGGCTGAACCTCTATCTCACCTTCCGCTTTCCGACCGCGCATCTCCTGCCGCCCGTCGCGGCGCTCGCGATCCTGACCTTCGATGCTTCGCAGCTTGCGGGCCTGCTCTATCTCACCGGCGGCCTCACCAACCCCTTCTCGCTTTTGATGACGGTGCCGGTGGTGATCTCGGCCACCTCGCTGCCGCTCGCCTGGACGGCGCTCCTGGGGGTCTATGTCGTCGGGCTCGCGAGCCTGCTCGCCTTCTTCCACCTGCCGCTGCCCTGGTATCCGGGCACGGCACTCACCATGCCCTTCCTGTACGTCGCCGGCATGTGGATCGCCGTGGTGTCCTCGATCGCGTTCACCGGCATCTATGCTTATCGCGTGGCGGAAGAGGCGCGGCTTCTGGCCAACGCGCTGGCGGCGACAGAGCTCGTCCTGCAGCGCGAGCAGCACATCTCGGCGCTCGACGGGCTGGCGGCGGCAGCCGCGCACGAGCTCGGCACCCCGCTTGCCACGATCGCGCTGGTGGCGCGCGAAATGGAAAAGGCGCTCACCGAGGATCCGCGTTTTCGCGAGGACGTCACGCTTTTACGCTCGCAGACCGAGCGCTGCCGGGAGATCCTGAAGCAGCTCACCAGCCTTTCCTCGCAGGGCGAGGCGCATCTGGCCCGCCTGCCGCTTACCTCGCTCATCGAGGAGACGGCCGCGCCGCACCGCGATTTCGGGATCGAAATTAGGATGGAGGCGGGCCTGACCGATGGTCCGGAGCCTGTCGGCCGGCGCAACCCCGGCGTCATCTACGGGCTTGGAAACCTCATGGAAAACGCGGTCGATTTCGCCCGCGAAACGGTAAACGTCATCTGGAGTTGGGACGCCGAAACGGTCCATATCCGCCTCGTCGACGACGGGCCCGGCTTTCCCGCCGAAATCATCGACCGCATCGGCGAGCCCTACATGTCCAAGCGACGCACGGGCAGTTCCGGCGGCGGGCTGGGGCTGGGACTCTTCATTGCCAAGACGCTGCTCGAGCGCTCCGGCGCGACGATCGTGTTCTCCAACGCCGGCGACAAGGGCAAGGGCGCGACGGTGGACATCTCTTGGCCGCGCGAACGGTTCCTCGCCGGCGGCGACGAAGTCTTCACCGACCGTGAAAAACTGGAAATACGCGGGGAAACCGCTTAAATCTGGCGGGAAGAAAGCAGAAGACCGATGATGACCGACCCAGCAGCAGACCAGATACAGAACATCCCCGGCGAAGAGCGATCCCTGCTCATCGTTGACGACGACCGGCCCTTTTTGGCGCGGCTGGCCCGCGCCATGGAAGGGCGCGGTTTCGCCGTCGAGACAGCCGAAAGCGTGGAAGAGGCGCTAGCAAAAGTGAAGGTGGACGCGCCGGCATTCGCCGTGGTGGACATGCGGCTGGGCGACGGCAACGGGCTCGATGTGGTCTCGGCCATTCGCGAGAAGCGCAAAGACGCGCGCACCGTCATCCTGACCGGCTACGGCAATATCGCCACCGCGGTGACGGCGGTGAAGCTCGGCGCGATCGATTACCTGTCGAAACCCGCCGACGCCGACGATATTTACGGCGCGCTCACCCGACAGCCGCACGAAAGGGCCGAGCCGCCGGAAAATCCCATGTCGGCCGACCGGGTGCGTTGGGAGCATATCCAGCGCGTTTACGAGATGTGCGACCGCAACGTCTCGGAAACCGCCCGGCGGCTGAACATGCACCGGCGCACCCTGCAGCGCATCCTGGCGAAGCGCGCGCCGCGCTGATCCTCAGCCATCCTCATCCAGCAAGGGGACCGGAACGCCCGCGAGTTCCGCAGCCATCAGCCGCGCCGCGCAGGCGCGGGCAAAGCGGATCGTCACTGCCTTGCGCGTGGCCGCCGCCAGGCGGTGCTCCGGCGCCTCGCGCAGGATTTCCGCACCGTAGCCGTCCGACAGGATGAAACCGCACTCCTCCGGAAAGATCTCCTCCGGCACGTCCGGATGCGAGGCGAAGAAGAAGCGGTCGGAATGAAGCCGATAGTCGGGCCATTTGCGGTCGACGCGGAAGTCCTCCACCGAGGATTTGATCTCGATGATCCAGATATCGCCCCTGGCCGTGAGCGCCACGAGATCGGCACGCCGACCGGTGGCGAGCGACAGCTCGGGCACGACCGCCGCTCCCATGTCCATGAGGAGGCGCTGGACGCCGCGGCGAATGAGCATCGCGCGATCCGACTGGCGGCCATCGGCGAGCGGGTTGACGGGGGCGGGCGAGATGATCGGCATGGGCGCAGAATGCCAGCATTCGACACATGGTGGAAGGGACCGGTGGGCGGAGAGCGGCATGCATGTCGGCCCAGCCGGTGTTGCCGATCTGCAATAGCTGCCCCGCAAGCGGTGATATCACCTTAAGCGAGCGATATCCCGCCTTGGCAAAACATTAACGCGCACTTTAAGAATGATGGCGAAAATGGGCCATGACCATGGCACCTGCGAGGGGGATCGGATTTTTCTCATGACATTGAGAACGTTTGTTGTTGCCGCCGTTCTCGGCTTGTCGGCGGTTCTGGCGGGCTGTGTTGCCGGCGGTCCGAGCCGGATTTTCACCGCCGAGTACGGTTCCGTGAAGGATGCCGGGTATACGCTGCCGAGCATTCCGATTTACAAGGTGCCGCGCACCTACCACCGGCAGATCGTCTCCTATGAAACGGATGAGGACCCGGGCACGATCGTCGTCGATACGAAGGAAAAGTTCCTGTACTTCGTGATGGAGGACGGCAAGGCCGTTCGCTACGGCATCGGCGTCGGGCGCGAGGGCTTCGAGTGGTCGGGCACAGCGCGCGTGGCGATGAAGCGGGAGTGGCCGACCTGGACGCCGCCGGCGCCCATGATCCGCCGCCAGCCGGAGCTCGCCAAATGGCGGGGCGGCATGCCGCCGGGCATCAGCAATCCGCTCGGCGCGCGCGCGCTTTACCTGTTCAACAAGGGCGGCGATACCGGATACCGCCTGCACGGCACGCCGGAATGGTGGTCGATCGGCAAAGCCATGTCCTCGGGCTGCATCCGTCTGCTCAACCAGGATATAATTGATCTTTACAACCGCACGGACATTGGTGCTAAAGTAATCGTGAAGGGATGAGAACCGTCTCGGCAATATGACGGGCCCCGAAACGGGCAGCTCATAAAAAAACCGGGTCCTAGCGGCCCGGTTTTTTCTTGCGATGTGAGAGGCTATACCCAAGCCGGGCAATCGGGCCGGATCAGCCGGCCTGCACCTGCTCGACGTGCTGCACTTCCGGAACGAAATGGTGGAGCAGGTTCTGGATGCCGTGCTTCAGCGTGGCGGTGGAAGACGGGCAGCCGGCACAGGCGCCGCGCATGTTCAGGAACACGGTGCCGTTCTGATAGCCGTGGAAGGTGATGTCGCCGCCGTCCTGCGCCACCGCCGGGCGCACGCGCGTCTCCAGAAGTTCCTTGATGGTGGCGACGATCTCCTCGTCGGCGGCATCGTAGAACTCGCTCCCGGGCGCCTCCGCGCCCGTCCCGTTCTCCGCCATGACCGGATGGCCGGACATGAAATGCTCCATGATGGTGCCGAGAACGGCAGGCTTCAGATGCTGCCAATCCGCCCCTTCCTTGGTGACGGTGACAAAGTCGTAGCCGAAGAAGACGCCGACGACGCCCGGTACGTCGAACAGGCGCCCGGCAAGCGGCGAGGCGGCGCGAGCGGCCTCGGCATCACGGAAATCGGCCGTGCCCTCGTCAAGGACCACCCGTCCCGGGAGGAACTTGAGCGTCGCGGGATTGGGGGTTGCTTCCGTCTGGATGAACATCGGCGGCATCTCCGTGCGGCATTCTTTGGAATAATTCTAAAATAGGCTGAAAGCCTGTCGGGTTCAAGCCGCATATAGGTATGGGCCAGTTCTATGCCAGGCTTTTGATCTCCTCGTCGGTCAGGCTATGGGGGACGACCGTGACGGGAATGGGAAAGGCCGCCCCCTTTCCGGCGATCGAGGAAACGAGCGGACCCGGGCCTTCCTTGGCATTGCTGGCGCCCAGAACGAGGATGGCGATGTCCTGGTCCTCCTCGATAAGCCCGTGGATCTCATCCGCTGTCTTGCCCTCGCGCACCACCAGTTCCGGCTCGATGCCGATGGTTTCGCGGATCTTGGTGGCAAAGGTGTTCAGGGCCGATTGGGCGTTCTGCATCGCCTCCTCGCGCATGATCTGCTCGACGCCGAGCCAATGCTGAAAATCGCCGGGCTCGACCACGAACAGGAGCACCACCGAGCCATTGGTGGTGCTGGCCCGGTGCGCGGCATAGGCCACGGCGCGATCGCATTCGGGTGTCTCGTCGACGATCGCCAGGAACTTGCGCTTGTGGCCGGCTTCCCGGCTGAGGCGTTTGGAGACCATGCACGTTCCTTTCTCGCAGGCAGGCCCGCATGCGCGTGGCATAATCTGCCATCGGCGGAAGCAGGCGGCAAGCCGCGTAGATCTGGTTTGACTAGTCGGCGAGCAGACCGATGATCTGATGGACCATTTTCATCGTTTCCTCGGCTCGTGCGCCGGCGCGCTCTCCGCCATCGCGCAGCACGCCATCGACATAGGCCGGATCGGCGGAAATGCGGCGCATTTCGGCGGTGATCGGGCTCAGCTTCGAAACGGCAAGATCGGCAAGCGCCGGCTTGAACTCGGAGAACTGGCGGCCGCCGAACTCGGAAATCACGCCTTCACGCGTCATGTCCGCCAGGGCGGCATAGATGCCGACCAGGTTTTCGGCTTCCGGGCGGCCGGCGAGCCCTTCGGGATCGCCCGGCAGCGGCTCGGGATCCGTCTTGGCCTTGCGGATCTTCCTGGCGATGGCGTCGGCGTCGTCCGACAGATTGATGCGCGAAAGGTCCGAAGGATCGGATTTCGACATCTTCTTCGTGCCGTCGCGCAGGCTCATGACGCGCGTGGCCGGTCCCTCGATCAACGGTTCGGTGAGCGGGAAGAAGCCGTTGACGCGCTCCTCTCCGACCTCCATCTCCACGCCGTAGCCGAGCGCGGCGATGCGGCCGGAGAAATCGTTGTTGAACTTCTGGGCGATGTCGCGGGTCAGCTCCAGATGCTGCTTCTGGTCCTCCCCCACGGGCACGTGCGTGGCACGATAGAGCAGAATGTCGGCGGCCATCAGGCTCGGATAGGCAAGCAGGCCGAGGGAAGCGTTCTCGCGGTCCTTGCCGGCCTTGTCCTTGAACTGGGTCATCCGGTTCATCCAGCCGATGCGGGCGACGCAGTTGAAGATCCAGGCAAGCTCGGCATGCTGCGGCACGCGCGCCTGGTTGAAGATGATGTTCTTCTTCGGGTCGAGGCCGCAGGCGAGATAGGCGGCGACGATACCGCGGGTCTGCTCGGCCAGGTCGTCGTGAACCAGGGTGGCGGTCAGCGAATGCAGGTCGACCACGCAGTAGAGGCAGTCGTAACTGTCCTGCAGCGTGACGAACTTTCGAATTGCGCCGAGATAATTGCCGAGGTGGAGATTGCCGGTGGGCTGCACTCCGGAAAAAACGAGCTGGCTGAACTCACTCATGGACGAATTCCCTGAAAATCCGATTGGCGCCGCCGCGCGTGGGGGCTTATGGACGAGGCCGCGCGTGCAATCAAGCCCCGCGCCGCCTGAGGGCCGCCTTCAGCTCCGCCCGGTCCACGGCGCCCGTCAGAATGGCGAGCGCAAAATAGGCGATCGCGGCAACGGCGACGACCGCCAGGGTTGCCCCCGCCCGCAATGCCAGTGAGGCGCCCGCCAGAGGATCGAGGAGCATCATGTCCAGACCGTAGGCCACCACCCCCATCACCGCGCTCGAAAGCACGATCATGGCGATGCGCCGCACGGTGGGGGCGGACGGGCGGAAATGGTGGCGCCGCCAGAGCGTTCCCGACAGCAACACGACGTTGACCCAGGAGGAAAGCGCCGTGGCGAGCGCGACGGCCACATGGCCGTAGAGCGGGAAGAGAGCCAGGCTGAGCGCGATGTTGACGACGACCGTCACCAGCGAGAACCACATGGGGGTCTTCATGTCTTCGCGCGCGAAGAAGCCCGGCTGGAATACCTTGATGAGCACATAGGCCGGCAGTCCGGAAGCGAAGGCGGCGAGCGCGGCGGCGGTCATCCGTGTGTCGACCGCGGTGAACGCTCCGCGCTCGTAGAGCAGGCCGACGATGGGCGCGGGGATCACCATGAGACCGACCGCTGCCGGCAAGGTCAGCCCGAGCGCGAATTCGAGCGAGCGGTTTTGCAGGTGCTGCGCGTCGGCGTGATTGCCCGCCTTGAGCGACCGCGACAGTTCCGGCAGCAGGACGACGCCAACGGCGATGCCGATGATGCCGAGCGGGAGCTGGTTGATGCGGTCGGCGAAGTTCAGGAGCGCAATGGCCCTGTCCTGCGCCGAGGCGATGATCTGGCCGACCAGGAGATTGATCTGCATGATGCCGCCGGTGACGAGGGCGGGCGCCATGAGGACGAGCAGGCGGCGCACGGCAGGTGTCGGGCGCGGCACGTCGAGCCGCATGGTGAAGCCCGCGCGGCGCACGGCGACGATCAGGATGAAAAGCTGCGCCATGCCGGAGACGAGAACGCCCCAAGCAAGCCACAGGCCGGTCACGCGCGGCGTCATGTCGGCAAAAATAGCCGCGGCGAGCACGGCGATCAGGATCACGTTGAGCAGCACCGGCACGAGGGCGGCGACGAAGAATTTGCGCATGGAGTTCATGACGCCCGACAGCATCGCCACCAGCGACATGAAGAGGAGATACGGGAACATGATGCGTGTCATGACGACCGTGAGGTCGAACTTCTCCGGCGTGTCGGCGAAGCCCGGCGCAACCACGGTGCCCACCAGGAAAGGCATGAAGATCATCGCAAGGGCGCTGAGCCCGAGGAGCACCGTCAGGAGCACGGCCAGTACGTCCTCGCCGAACTTCCGCGCCGCCTCCATGCCTCCGCCCTCCATCTCCTTGGAGAAAAGGGGGATAAAGGCGGTGTTGAAGGCGCCTTCGGCAAAGAGCCTGCGGAAGAGGTTCGGGAAACGAAAGGCGGCGTAAAACGCGTCCGTTACCGGCCCCGCTCCGAGCGTCGCCGCGATCAGTGCCTCGCGGGCGAAGCCGAGCACGCGGCTCGCCATGGTGGCGCTGCCGACGCTCGCGAACTTGGCGATGAGGCTCATGGGGCGGAGGCTCCGGGGGAGGTGCACTCGTATTCAGTCTCCACTAGCCCAAGCTCACCGACCCGCCTCACGCGACCACCGTCCTCGCCCGCGCCCCGCTGCCGCGCCTGGCAGGCCCCTTTTCCAACACCTCGAGAAGCTCCCGCCGGATGGCGGCAAGCCGGTCCTGGTTCTCGACCTTGGCGCCCGTCAGGTCGGTGACGTAGAAGGTATCGATCACCTTCTCGCCGAAGGTGGTGATGTGGGCGGAGGCGATGTCGAGGGAAAGGTTGGAGATGGCTCCGGTCACCTCCGAGAGCAGTCCGGGACGATCCAGGCACTCCACCTCGATGACGGAAAAGCGGTTCGACAGCGTGTTGCGCACCTCCGCGCGCGGCTCGACGCGGAAGGCCCTGGTGCCGCGGCGGGACTTGCCGCGCTTTTCGATCACGTCGGGCAGGTAGGACTTGCCGGAAAGCACATCTTGGATCAGCGCGCCGACACGCTCGGCGCGGCGGCGCTCGTCGGCGTCGTATTCGAAGGCGCGGCCGATCAGGATGGTATCCAGCGCGCGGCCGTCGGTGGTTGTGAAGATCTGGGCGTCGACGATATTGGCGCCGGCCGCCGAGCAGGCGCCGGCGATCACCGACAGGAGACGCGGATGGTCGGGCGCCAGCACGGTGATCTCGGTCACCGCCTCGAAGCTGTGCGGCTTGACCATGGTGGAGAGCGCTTTGCCCTTGCGGTCTGTCTCGCGGATGAAATCCGCGTGACGGATCTGGTCCTCTGTATCGACAGCCAGGAGATAGTTCTCATAGTGCAAGTCGACATAGCGGCGCGCCTCCGCCTCGGGCCATCCGGCCTCGCCCAGGGCGTCGGCCAGCGTCGCCCGCGCGGTCGCGGCCCGCTGGGCGCGCGAGCCTTCGGAAAAACCGCCGGTCAGGAGCAGTTCCGTCTCGTAGTAGAGGGTGCGCAGGAGCTGGCCCTTCCAGCCGTTCCATACGCCGGGGCCGACGCCGCGGATATCGCAGACCGTAACGACGAGCAGCAGCTTCAGCCGATCGACCGATTGCACGATGGCGGCGAAATCCTGGATGGTCTTGCGGTCGTTGAGGTCGCGCATCTGCGCGGTCATGGACATGGTGAGGTGATGCTCGATGAGCCAGGCCACCATCGCGGTCTCGTTGGCGTCGAACCCCATATGCGGGCAAAGGCGGCGGGCGATGCGGGCGCCGGCGACGGAGTGGTCCTCCGGCCTGCCCTTGGCGATGTCGTGAAAGAGAAGCGTCGCGTAAAGGACCGAACGCCATTGTTTCAGGCCGGGCAGGAGCGAATGGATCAGCGGGTGAGTCTTCTCGCTGTCGCCACGCTCCACCTCGGCCAGAACGCCCAGGCAGCGGATCAGGTGCTCGTCGACCGTATAGTGGTGATACATCGAGAACTGCATCATCGCGACGATCTTGTTGAAATCGGGGATGAGCTTCCCCAGCACGCCGGCCTCGTTCATGCGGCGCATGTTGAGCTCGGGATCGCGGCCGGAGGTGAGCAGGTCCATGAAGAGGCGGTTGGCCTCCTCGTCGCGCCGCAGGTTGCGGTCGATCAGCTTGAGCGAGCGCGTGAGCAGCTTGAGTGCCTCGGGGTGATATTCCAGCCCGTGCCGGTCGGCGAACCAGAAGAGGCGCAGCATGTTGACCGGATCGCGCTCGAAGACACCCTCGTCGGCGATGTTGATGCGGTGATTGTCGATGACGAAGTCGCTGGTTCCGGCGAGCTTGCGCTTGCGGCGCTGGAAGGTGAGGAAGATGCGGTTGAAGCCCGGCACGTGCTTGGCCTGCTCCTCCTCGAGCGCGGCGCAGAAGATGCGGGTCAGGTCGCCCACCGCCTTGGCGTTCAGGAAGTAATGCTTCATGAACCGCTCGACCGGCGACAGTCCCGGATGACTCGTATAGCCGAGCCGTTCGGCGATATCGCGCTGGATGTCGAAATGCAGCCGCTCCTCGGCCTTCCCGGTGAGGAAATGCATGTGGCAGCGAACCGCCCACAGGAAATCCTCCGCCTTGGCGAACTGCCGGTATTCGCGCCGTGTGAAGACGCCCTTTTCCACCAGTTCGCGGCTGGTGCGCACACGGTAGTAATATTTGCCGATCCAGAAGAGCGTATGGAGGTCGCGCAAGCCCCCCTTGCCGTCCTTGATGTTGGGCTCGACCAGATAGCGGCTTTCGCCGGCCTTGGCGTGGCGGGCGTCGCGCTCGGCGAGCTTGGCGTGGATGTATTCGGCCCCCGTGTCCTTGACCACCTCCCGGTCGAAGCGGGCGATCAATTCATCGTAGAGCGCCTCGTCGCCGCAGATAAAGCGCGCCTCCAACACCGCGGTGCGGATGGTCACGTCGGTGCGGGACAGGCGGATGCATTCGTCGATGTTGCGCGTGGCGTGCCCCACCTTCAGGCCCATGTCCCAGAACATGTAGAGCATGTATTCGGCCACCTGCTCCCCCCAGGGGGTCTGCTTGTAGGGGAGCAGGAAGAGAAGGTCGACGTCGGAGCCCGGCGCCAGCGTGCCGCGCCCGTAACCGCCCACGGCGACGATCGCCATGCGCTCGGCGGCGGAACGGTTCTCCGAAGGATAGACATGGGTGGTGGCGAAACCGGTCAGCGCACGGATCATCTCGTCCATCAGGTGTGAGAGCCGCGTGGCGCAGGCCGTGCCGCTGCCGTCCTCGGAAAGCATGGCCTCGGCCGTCTGCCGCCCTTCCTTGAGGCGCGCTTTCAGAAGCTTCATCACCCGGTTGCGGGTCTCGGGCACCTCGACTCCCTTCGCGGCCAGCGTGTCCAGCTCTTCCCGCAATTTCGCCGTATCGATGATCTGATCGAGTTTCAGAGGAATCTTCGCCATCCGGTCTCCGTGTGGCTGCCGTCAGATGCCGGGTGCGGCTGGAATCAACAGGGTGAAGGGCATCTCGCCCTCGCCCTTCGACAAGCTCAGGATGAGGGCTTGTGTTCGCACCAATCCCAGCGCCCAAGCCAGCGGCTACATCTCCTTGCCTTTTCCCTCATCCTGAGCTTGTCGAAGGGCGAGGGAAAAGGCACGCACCACCGTTTTCGCCCGCGTCTATAACCTTTTTACAGGGGCAGTAAAATGGCCACCTCAATCGCCCGAATCCAGCGCCTTCAGCCGGTAGAGCGCGTCGAGCGCCTCCCTCGGGGTCATTTCGTCGGGATTGAAGCCGGCAAGCGTCTCGACCAGCCTGCTGTCGGTTTGTCGTTTCACCGGCTCCTGGCGCACGGCCGCCGTGAAGAGAGGCAGGTCATCAACGATCCGCGCCGCCTGGCCGCCCGTCTCGCTCTCTTCCAGCCGGTGCAGCACCTCGCGCGCACGCTCGACGACCGCTGCCGGCAAGCCGGCGAG
>NZ_JBHSUM010000132.1:0-11799 GCF_042660605.1 Nitratireductor sp. GCM10026969 | reverse complement strand
CGCCAGGCCGGCGCTCGCACGCTCCAGCCCCGCGCGCGCCGTCGCCACCTGGGTGCGCGCATCCTCCAGCCATTCGGCGATGTCAGCGGCCTCGACCGGCTCGCATCGGAAGGCTTCCCTGTCCGTGTCGACGGCGAACGCGGTGTGCATCTCGCCGGTTCGCTCGCCCAGCCGCTGCAGAAGATCGAGCGGATATGCGAGGGGTTCGAGGTCGGCTTCGAGCGCTGTGCCGGGTACCGCCGATGCCGCCAGGGGCGCCAGGAATTCGTCCTCGATCCTGCGTTCGAGCGCATGAACGAAGACACTCCAGGCGTCACCCTGGTTCTCGACAAAGGCGGAGACGCTGGCCAGAACCGTCCGCTCGCCCTCCTCCTTCTGGTACTCGACCACGCCGAGGAAGGCAGGCGTGTTGGCAAAGCCCGCCTCTTCCGTCAGGAACCGCGCCACGTCGACCTCGGGCTGGTCGCCGGGGCGAAGTCTGCGGAAGATCTTCAACAGCGCCTCCCGGCCGAAGGCGACCGAGACATTGCTCTGTTCGCCCGTCAGTGTCGCCGGCGGCTCCGAAAACGTCATGGCCTGCAACCTCTCATTGCCATAGAATCGCAGAACGCCTCCGGTGGCCGGATGTTCGCGATTTTCCTGCATGGCGCGCATGATTTCGGCGGCAAAGCGGTCGTCATAGGCGCCGTCGATCAGGGCACCGAGCTGCGCGCCCTTGCGCACGCGCGCGAGCGTGACGGAAAGCTTCGGCGCGCCGAACTGCACGTTCTCCTCGCCCCAGAGCACCGTCAATGGCAGGAGATAGCGCTGGTTGCCCGCCGCAAGATCGACGTCGACGAGAGCCAGCAGCCCCGCCTCGTCGCCGAGCCTTGCGAGCTCCCACACCTCCACGGAATGCATCTCTTCGCCCTTGGCGCCGAACCAGCGCTGGCGCTGCAGGAATTGCGGAAGCACGTCCTGCGCAAGCTGACGGCCTTCGCGACCGGCCAGCGCGCGCTCGAGACGGCCGCCGATCAGGGTGAGCGTGATGAATTCGGGAAGCGGCTCGGGAATGTTGTCGTGCCACTCCGGCGCTTGCGCCTCGTCCGCCAGGAGGAACCAGAAGGCGCCGTAGCTCGACAGCGTCAGCATGTAGGGAAGATCACCGATGGGCGGGAACGGCGATTGGCTGATGAGTTCGACCGGCACGCGGCCGCGGTATTTGGAAAGGTCGAGTTCGACCGCCTGTGCCGAGCGGGAGAGATTCACCACGCACAGGATCGTCTCCTCGCCGTCGCTGCGCGTATAGGCGAGGATGCGCCGGTTTCTCGGATAAAGCATGGTGAAGTCGCCGCGCCCGAAGGCGCGATGCTGCTTGCGCACGGCCACCATGCGGCGGACCCAGTTGAGGAGCGAAGACGGATCTGCCTCCTGGGCCTCCACATTGATCGTCTGATAGCCATAGACCGGATCCATGATGGGCGGCAGGTAGAGCGCCTGCGGATTGGCGCGGGAAAAGCCGCCATTGCGGTCCATCGACCACTGCATGGGCGTGCGCACGCCGTCACGGTCGCCGAGATAGATGTTGTCGCCCATGCCAAGCTCGTCGCCATAATAGATCACTGGCGTGCCGGGCATGGACAGAAGCAGCGCGTTCATCAGTTCCATCTTGCGCCGATCATTCTGCATGAGCGGCGCCAGCCGACGGCGGATGCCCAGATTGATGCGCGCGCGCACATCGTCCGCATAGGTGCGCCAGAGATAGTCGCGCTCCCGGTCCGTCACCATTTCCAGCGTCAGCTCGTCATGGTTGCGCAGGAAAATGGCCCATTGGCAGGGCTCCGGAATTTCCGGCGTCTGGCGCATGATGTCGGAGATCGGGTGCCGGTCCTCCTGGGCGAGCGCCATGTAGATGCGCGGCATGAGCGGGAAGTGAAAGGCCATGTGGCACTCGTCCCCCTCGCCGAAATAGGGGCGCGTGTCCTCCGGCCATTGGTTTGCCTCGGCAAGCAGCATCCGGTCGGGGTAGCGCTCGTCGAGTGCCGCACGGATTTTCTTCAGGACCTCGTGGGTCTCGGGCAGGTTCTCGTTGTTGGTGCCCTCGCGCTCGACCAGATAGGGAATGGCGTCGAGCCGCAGCCCGTCGACCCCTGTGTCGAGCCAGAAGCGCATCACCTTGATGACCTCTTCGAGCACCCGCGGATTGTCGAAGTTGAGGTCGGGCTGGTGCGAATAGAAGCGGTGCCAGAAGAACTGGCCGGCAACGGGATCCCAGGTCCAGTTCGAAGTTTCGGTGTCTAGAAAGATGATGCGTGTTTCGGGATAGCGCTCGTCGTCGTCGTTCCAGACGTAGAAGTTGCGCGCCGCCGAACCCTTCTTGGCCCGCCTTGCGCGCTGGAACCAGGGATGCTGGTCGGAGGTGTGGTTGATGACGAGTTCGGTGATCACGCGGATCCCCCGCCGATGCGCCGCGTCGACGAAGCGGCGGAAGTCGCGCATCGTGCCGTAGGATGGATTGATCGACCGGTAGTCGGCGATATCATAGCCGTCGTCCCTCAGCGGCGAGGGATAGAACGGCAAGAGCCAGATCGTGTTCACGCCCAGCCGCTCGATATAGTCGAGCCGCTGCAGGAGGCCGTTGAAGTCGCCGATCCCGTCTCCGTTGAAATCCTGGAAGGCCTTGATGTGGAGCTGGTAGATGATTGCGTCCTTGTACCAGTCCGGCGCCTGTCGCTCCGCCGCCGAGGCCCCGGCGGCGGTATCGTCCACGCCGGGGGATGCGGACGCGCCTCGGGCGAACCTCTCCATCGCGTTCATCGGCCGGCTCCCGGTGCGATCAGCCGCCAGGCCATGTAGGGGCGCTGGTACGGATCGAGGAACATGTGCTGGACCTTGCCGGTCCACGCGAAGGGTTGGCCGGTGACGAGGTCATCGGCCTCGATCGTCGCATCGTCGGGCAGTCCGAACTCCCAGAGCGGCACCTCGAAGGGCGCTTCCTGCGGGTGGTGCGGATCCAGATTGACGGCGAACAGCAGGAAATTGGAAAGATCGTCGGTGAACTTGCCGTAGTAGAGGACGGCGTCGTTCCAGGCGTTGTAGAAGTTCAGATTGGCGAACTGCTTGAGCGCCGGGTTTTCCTGCCGGATCCGGTTGAGAAAGGCGACATCGGCCTTGATGTTGCCCGGCCTGTCCCAGTCCCAGGCGCGGATCTCGTATTTCTCGGAGTTGAGATACTCCTCCCGTCCGGGCAGCGCCGCGGCCTCGCACAATTCGAAACCGTTGTAGATGCCGTAGTTCGCACCCAGCGTGGCGGCAAGGAAGAGCCGCACCTGGAAACCCGGCCGTCCACTCATCTGCAGGTAGCGGGGGTTGATGTCCGGCGTGTTCACGAAGAAGTTCGGCCGCATGTAGTGTCGGCAATCCTCGCGCGTGAGCTCGGTGAGGTACGCCGTGAGCTCCTGCTTCGTGTTGCGCCAGGTGAAATAGGAATAGGACTGGTTGAACCCGACCTTGGCCAGGCGCTTCATCATCTTCGGCCGGGTGAAGGCTTCGGCGAGGAAGATGACGCCGGGGTCGACCTGCCGCACCTCGTCGATCATCCACTCCCAGAAGGGCAGCGGCTTGGTGTGCGGATTGTCGACGCGGAAGATGCGCACGCCCTTGTCCAGCCAGAAAAGAACCACGTCACGCAGGGCGAACCAGAGGCCCGGGATCGCATCGCGGTAGAAGTGGACGTTGACGATGTCCTCGTACTTCTTGGGAGGGTTCTCGGCGAACTTGATGGTGCCGTCGGGCCGCCAGTCGAACCATTCGGGATGTTCGCGGATCCAGGGATGGTCCGGCGAGCACTGGATGGCGAAGTCGAGTGCGATTTCCAGCCCGTGATCCCGCGCCGCCGCCACGAGCCGCGCGAAATCCTCGAAGGTGCCGAGTTCGGGGTGAATGGCGTCATGCCCGCCCTCCTGCGAGCCGATCGCATAAGGGCTTCCGGGATCGTCGGGCGCCGGTGTCAGGCTGTTGTTGCGGCCCTTGCGGTTTGTGCTGCCGATCGGGTGGATGGGCGGGAAATACAGGACGTCGAAACCCAGCCCGCGCACATAGGGCAGCCGGGCGATGACATCGTCAAAGGTGCCGTGCACGTCTGCCCTGCCCGATTGCGAGCGCGGCATCATCTCGTACCAGGCGCTGAAGGCCGCCCTTTCCCGGTCGACGAAGACGGGGAAGTCGATTTCCGAATGCGTGAGGTTCACCCGGGCGCCAAGACGCGCCATCAACACGGCGATCTCGTCGCTCATGAGAACGGCGAGCCTGTCGCCGGGCGAGGACGTCGCCTCCACTTCCGACAGCAGCGCCTTCAGTTCGGCGTGGGCCTCGGAAGTCTTCTTTGCGCTGGCGGAGACGGCCTGGGCGATGAGATGCCTGCCCTCTTCCAGTTCGAGCGCGATGTCCTGGCCGGCCGCATGCTTTTTGGCCACTTCCGCACGCCAGGAGGCGAACAGGTCACGCCAGGCATCGATCGTGAACTCGTGATGGCCGATTTCCTCGAAGACGATGGTGGCGCGCCAGCGGTCGTTTGCCAGATGGCGCATCGGTGCCTCGTCCCAGTGCACCGCGCCCGCGCGGCGAAAGCGGACCGACGCGGCGATCACGTCGTGGCCATCGCAGAAGATGTCGGCCTCGATCCGGAGCGGTTGTCCGGCGACCGCCTTGGCGGGGAAGCGCCCGGCATTGACCGAAGGCTCCACCGCCTCGATGGCGATGCGGTTGGCAGCGAGCGTCTCAAGCAATGCCTGGCCCGTGCGGTCCATGCTCAGCCCTCTCGTCAGGCGGGGAGTCCCCGAGAGCTAAACGTCGGTTGTGGCGGCAGGTTCCGTCTCCCGTGCCATTGCCGCACCGTCAGGCAGTCGCCAGCGGCTCCTCCGCTTTCTACTTGACTTTAATTGTCTTCTTTTTTAGCGACAGCACGAAAGAGAGCCAAGTTGCCGCGAAGCAACCCAGCCATCTGAGTGCCATGCGCAAAGGGGGGCGCTATGCGGACGCGGATCTGGCCGTTGTTTCTTTCGACTTGTCTGGCTTCACCGGCTGCCTGGGGGCAGGATCAGGCGCTGCCCGGCGAAGGCACGCTGCTCGACCGGCTCGTGGTCACCGCCGGGCGCGAGGAAAGCGCGATCGCCGGGGTCGCTCAGTCCGTCATCGTGGTCGAGCGGGAAGAGATCGAACAGGCGATGGAGATTTCGCCCGACGCCACCGATCTCGTCGAAAAGCTGGTGCCGGGTTTCTCGCCGGGCAACCAGACCATCTCCGGCGCCTCGGAAAATTTCCGCGGCCGCGGCGTCTTGATCATGGTCGACGGCGTGCCGCGCAACACGCCCCTGCGCGATGTCTCGCGCATCCTTTCCATGATCGATCTCGACAACATCGAACGCGTCGAGGTCGTGAACGGGGCTTCGAGCCTCTATGGCGCAGGGGCGACCGGCGGCACTATCAACTTCATCACCAAGCGGGGAACGAGCGACAAGCCCACCGTCACGGTGCGCACCGGCGTCACCGCCTTCACCGAAAACATCGGCAAATCCGCCGCGCCGGAGGCCAGCGCGAGCGTCGAGGGCCGCAAGGACGCGTTCGATTACTTCTTCTCCGCTTCCGGCGAACTGACCCGGCGCACCTATGACGGCTTCGGCAACGAGATGGCCTCCGACGCCATGCTCGGCCAGGGCGGCGGCGACCGCACCGGCTCGGGCGATTTGTTCGGCGTGGTCGGCTACGAGGACGGTCCGCGGCGTTTCGAGGTCAGCTTCGACTGGACCTATGCCGAGCAGGAGCCGGACTGGTTCACCGACTACGATGCGGATCCGGTGGCGCCGGACTTCAGCGATCCCTATACGGGCGAGCCGCTGAAAGAGGATTCGAAATACCTCACGGCGAAATACACCGACAGCGCCTTTCCGCTCGGAGAGATCGAGGTCAAGGGCTTCTACAACAAGATCTTCAAGCAGTCGCCCTTCACCAAGTTCTCGCGCGTCAACTCGATCGTCTACTATTCGGGCGACCCGCTCAATCCGACCGCCGACTACAACCAGTCGGCGCTCGAAGCCGAGCGGGCCGGCGTGAACCTCACCGTCAACACGCCGACGGATTTTCTTTTCGAAGGCAGCAGCCTGACCTGGGGCGCCGACTACATCTACGACGAGACCCGGCAGAAGCTCATCAACGGCTGGGACGTGATCGCCCCCATGCGCCAGCATTCGCTGGCCGCCTTCGCCCAGGCCGAGGTGCCGATCACCGACCGTTTCCGCGTCCAGGGCGGCGTGCGCTTCGACCAGTTCTACCTGACGGTGGAGGATTTCGAACGTCCGGAAGCCTATGTCGGCGATTTCCGCATGGCCTTCCCCGCCATCAACGTGCAGGGCGGTTCCTTCAATTACAATGCCTTCACCTTCAATGCCGGCGCCGTGTTCGACGTCACCGACGATCTGCAGATGTTCGGCAACTTCTCCCAGGGCTACAGCCTGACCGACATCGGCGCCTTCACCCGCCGCGCCGGCCTCAACTCGACGGCGGAAGCCTGCGACGCGTATGGCGGATTGCTCGCTTCGCTGGGGTGCACGGGGTTTCCGGACTTCACCGTCAGCTACGACGACATCGCACCCGAACCCCAGCTCGTGAACACCTTCGAGGCGGGCCTGCGCGGCGATTGGGGCGATTTTCGCGGCAGTCTCAGCGCCTATCTCTCCACCTCCAAGGACGGCGTGAACTACGACATCGAAGCCAACCGCGTCAGCCAGCAGAAGGAACGCATCTGGGGCGTGGAGGCGACCGCCGAATACGACATCAACACGATGTTCACCGTGGGCGGCATTCTCGGCTACCAGGAAGGCAGGTACGACGAGGACGGCGACGGCTCGATCGGCGACGACGAGTATCTGCCCAACAACCGCATCCCCTCGACCTGGAAGGGCGTCGGCTACGTGTCCGCCCGCTTCGGCAACGGATTTTCGGCGCGCGGCGAGGTCGAATATTTCTCCGGCCGTGACCGGATCGCGGGCGAGAGCCTCGACGGCGCCACGCTGGTCAATCTGGGCGTGTCCAAGGAATTCGCCAATGGCGGCGAGTTGAGCTTGGCCGTGCGCAACGTCTTCGACACCGACTACATCAACCCGACCGCCACGGCGACGCGCGGTGCGCCCGTCCCCGGCCTGGGGCGCTCCGTCTACGCCTCCTACAAGATAACCTTCTAGCGGCGAGGCGATGGCCGTCCACCTGAGCCGGGAAGAGCAGATCCTGTCCCTGACAGTCGAGGAGCCGGTCGGCAGCGGCGATCCCGACCGGTATCTCGCCGCGCTCGACGAGATCGCGGAGGCGGCCGCGCCGTTCGTCCTGCGGGTTACCTTTCGCACCCGCCTCGCCCTGCCGCAGGAGCAGCGCAAGGCACAGAACCTGTGGTTCAAAAGAACGCGCCAGCGCATGAACGCGCTGTGCCGGGCGGTGGCAATCGTGCGCAAGGACGCCAGCGAGGAGATGCAGCGCACCTTTGGCGGGCTGTGGCGCTTTCCGGTGCTCGTAACCGACAGTGACGAGGAGGCTGGCGCCTTTCTCGCCACCCATCTGCCGCAAGGAACCGCGCCATGATCGATGCCACCGTCTCCGGCACGGAACGGCGGCCGCGCTACCGGCTCTTCGCGGTGCTGGCCGGACTTTATCTCGCACAAGGCATTCCGACCTATCTCTTCGCCGCCGCACTGCCGCCGATCATGCGCGAACAGGACGTGTCGCGCACGGCGATCGGCTTCTTTTCCATCCTCCTCCTGCCGCTGGTCCTGAAATTCCTCTGGGCGCCGGCGGTCGACCGGATCCGGCCTTTCGCCCGCGCCCATCGTGCCGGCTGGGTGATCCTCACCCAGTTCGGGATCATCGGCAGCATCCTATCGCTGATGGCGGTCGAGCCCGGCAATGTGTGGGCCATCTTCGCCATCGGCTTCGTCGCGTCACTGCTTCTGTCGACACAGGACATCGCCACCGACGGCTATGCCGCGAAACATCTCGAGCCCGCGGAACGGCCGATCGGCAACGCCATCCAGGGCGGCGCGATCGCCTTCGGCGTGATCGCCGGGGGCACGATGGGGCTCGTCCTCTACCACCATGCGGGCTGGCACGTCATGCTGGCCACCATCGCCCTGATTTCATTCCTGCCGCTTGTCGCCGCTTTCGCCATGCGCGAGGACGACCCCGCCCCTTCACGGCCCTCGAGCCCGGTCTCACGCCCCTCCATCATGGCCTTCCTGCGCCGCCCCGAGGCGCGGCTCGTCCTGTGGATTGCCCTGGTCTACCGGGCGAGCGAGGGGCTCGTGAAGGCGATGGAAGGCTCCTATCTCGTCGATGCCGGAATCCCGCTCGACGTCATCGGCTATCTCTCCGGCGCCTCCGCCGCCACGGCCGGGCTCGCCGGCTCGGTGATCGCAGCCGTCCTGGTGCGGCGCATAGGCGTGACCGCCGTGCTCGGCCTGCTGGGCAGTCTGCGGACCGTCTGCTTCCTCGTCTTTGCGCTGCATGCTTTCGGGGTCATTCTGGGGGTCTGGCCGCTCTACGGCGCCTCCGTTTTCCAGACGCTGATCCGCTACATGGAGATCGTCGCGCTCTACAGCCTGTTCATGAGCGTGACGACGTCCGAGCAGCCGGGCACCGACTTCACCATCCTCGCCTGCGCCCAGCTCATCGTCTATCTCGCCGGCTCCATGTCCTCCGGCGCGCTCGCCGACCTTCTGGGCTACGGCGCCCTTTTTGGCATTTCCACAGCCTTGTCGGCCGCGGCCGTACTCGCCACCCTCACCATGCTGCGGGCGAATCCGGCACGGCCCGGCGCAGCATTTCCGGCAACGAAGGGACCGGGTTAGCAGCGGGCGCCTCGGAAGGGTCCTGACCGACCCTTTCCGGCACCATTCTCGCCCGGCTCTCTTTCCCCTTCGCGTGCCCGGCAAAAAAGCCTCCGAAATATTGACATTCGCGATCAGGATTTCTAAGACGACGCCACGTTGGATTGTTTCTTTTCACGGTTGGCGGGACTTTGTGCGGCATGCGCCCGCATCCGTACCCACAGGGAGTTTCGACATGCAGGCGGTGAGGAAACGCCCTGCCAACGGCGGGCGGGAAAAGCGTGAGGCAGGCGGGAGAGCTATGCTGAAGCGCCTTTTCAAACCGGCAATGATTGCCGCCGCGGCCCTGGCGGTCCAGCCCGCGCTCGCCCAGGAAACCGAGGCACCGGCAGCGAAGCTGGGCCTGGAGCTCAATTCCCTGGCTCCGACCGAGAACGGATGCCGCGTCACCTTCGTGATTTCCAACGCCATGGGCGCGGAGATCGAGAATGCCGCCTTCGAGATCGCCCTGTTCGACCAGGATCGGATGGTGGACCGCCTGACCGTGATCGAATTCGGGGAACTGCCCGCCGAAAAGACCAAGGTCAGCCAGTTCGACTTCGCCGGTGCCGACTGCGCGAACATCGGCCGCATCCTGATCAACGGCGTTACCGAATGCAACGGCGCCACACTCGACACACAGGCCTGCGGAGACGCGCTCGAGACGACCACAAGAACAAACATCGAGTTCGGGAGCTGACCATGTGGGATGCCGTTCGCTCTCTCTTGTCCCTGGGCGGCCCGGTCGTCGCTGTCCTGGTGGTTCTCTCCGTCTTTGCGCTGGCGCTCATCCTCCTGAAGCTGTGGCAGTTCTGGGCCGAGCGGGTGGGTTTCCATGGCCGCGCCAGGGCCGCGATGGAAGTCTGGCGGCAGGGCCGCCCCGCCGAAGCCGCGCGAATGATGGAAGCACGGCGCTCCGCCCTCGAAGACGCCTTGGCCACGGCGATGGTGCTGACCACGCGCCGTCTCGACAAGAGCCTGATCGAGGATGAAATCCGGCGCCGCGCCACCGACCGTCTGCACGAGTTGCAAAAGGGGTTCCGGGCACTGGAAGCCATCGCGCAGATCGCGCCTCTCATCGGCCTGTTCGGAACGGTGATCGGCATGATCGAGGCGTTCCGCCAGCTCCAGGCCGCCGGGAGCGCGGTTGATCCCTCGGTACTTGCCGGCGGCATCTGGGTCGCGCTCTTGACGACGGCGGCCGGCCTGGCGGTCGCAATCCCCGTCTCGCTGGTTCTGACCTGGTTCGAAACCCGCCTGGAGAACGAGCGCGTGGCGATCGAAACCATGGCCGGCACCCTGCTCGCCCAGGTCGCCATGTCGACAGAGGCCTCCGGCGCCACGCGGGACGGAGCCGGGCAGGAAGGTGCGGCGAGTCTGGCCCATGCGCATTGATCGCGCTCCGCGTCGCAGTCGAGGGCCTTCGCTGACGTCGCTGATCGACGTCATCTTCCTGTTGCTTCTGTTCTTCATGCTGTCGTCCACCTTCACGCGCTTCGCCAAGGTGGAAATCACCGGCGGGCACGCGGCGGCCTCCGCCGAGGCCGAGACACCGGATATCCTGCTGCATCTCGAGGGTGATGCCTGGAAGGTGAACGGCATTGCGATGCCGGTCGAGGAGGCGATGGGTGAACTCGCCAGCCTGCACGAGAATGGCGCAACCTCGCTAGCCATCCTCGTGCGCGGCGAGGAGACATCGCAGATGCTCGTGGAGGCGGTCGAGCGCATCCGCCGCGAAACCGGCCTTTCCGTATCGGTGGCGAGGTAGAGATGCGTCTTTCCCGGCCCCGCGCCCCCAGGCGGTTCAGCGAGAACACGATTCCCCTGATCAACGTCGTCTTTCTGATGCTGATCTTCTTCCTGATCGCCGGCACGCTCGCCCCGCCGCTCGATCCTGAGATCTCGTTGATTTCCACCAACGACGCCGAGGGCGCCGATCCGCCGGCCGCGCTTTCCGTGACCGCCGACGGACAGTTCAGGGCTGCGGGCAAGGACGTGACCATCGAGACATGGCTTGCCGGGAGAGAGGCGGGAGGCGATGAGGCCGCGCCCGTCACACTGGCCGTCGACCGCGAACTGCCGGCCGACAGGCTCATCGATATTTTGACTCGCCTGCGCACCGCAGGAGCCGGCCCGATCGAGATTGTCACGGAGCGAAAGTGAAACGCGCCCGGATAAAATGGACCGTTGCCGTCGTTGCTTCGCTGGCGCTGCACGCCTCGGCGGCAGTGCTGCTCGCCCGCTCCGAAGACATCCGGATCGCCGGCGGCGGGGCGGTCGAAGTCGCTCTTCTCGGCAATGCCTTTGAAAGCCGGATGGCTGCGGGCGAGGTTTCCGAAAGGGTTGCTCCGGCTGAAACCGCGTCCGCCGACGAGTCGCTGGAACCGGTGGAGACCCCATCGTCCACCGAGCCCGTCCCGGCAGCCGAACAGCTTGAGACGCAGCCCGCTCGGCAGGTGCAGCCCATCGCGCCGGACCAGCAGGCATCCTCGGTATCCGTGCAGGAGGCACCCCCCTCGCCCGAGGCGAAGGTCACGCCCACGAGTCCGTCCACCGCCGATGCAGCGATCGTTTCCCTCGACGCCGAAGAGACGCCGAGCAGGGCCACGGTGACGCGCGCCAGCCCTGTCGAGGCCGATCCGGCAGAGGCGGCCGAGACGGAGGTCGTTCGCGGTGAGGAACTCAGCGAAGTCGCCGCCGAACTTGCCGCGCTGGAAGACGTTCCCGTGCCGGAGGCTCGTCCCGAGCCACCGCGCGTCGAAAGACGGGCGGCACAAGCCCCGCAGCAAAACCGGGCGCAGAGAACCGCCGCGGCCGGATCGGGCGGACAGAACCAGGCTGACACGCGCCGCGGTACGAACCAGGGCTCGGCCTCCGGCCGGTCCGCCTCGGACAACACCGCCTCGCGCAG
>NZ_JBHSUM010000131.1:0-11817 GCF_042660605.1 Nitratireductor sp. GCM10026969 | reverse complement strand
CGGCGTGGCCCAGGGGCGTCCGCGCCGCCCCCGGCCGCCTTCCTGCTGGGAGGCGACGACCCAGAGCCTGCCGGGATCGCCCTGGCGCGCCCTCTCCAGGGCCAGGGCATTGGTCGAGCCAACCCTTTCATGCGCCTCCAGCCGGTAGCCGGCGGCAAGAGCGGAAGGCGCGAGCGCAAACATGGATCAGAAGAAGGTCGACGCGGCGGCTTCCGCGAGGCGTCCGACGGGGCCGCCGAAGAAGACGTAGAAAAGCACGAACGCGCCTGAAAGCATCAGGACGAAGCGCAGTTCGCCCGCCATCGGCTGGAAGCCGCCCACGGATTCGTCGAACCACATCACCTTGATGATGCGCAGATAATAGTACGCGCCCACGACCGAGGCCAGAACACCGATGACGGCGAGCCAGTAAAGCTCGGCATTGATGGCAGCCAGGAAAACGTACCACTTGGCGAAAAAGCCCGCGAGCGGGGGAATGCCGGCCAGCGAAAACATGAGGATGGTCATGACGGTGGCCATCATCGGGTTGGTGCTGGCAAGCCCCGCCAGATCGTCGATCTGCTCGACATTCGTGTCGTTGCGGCGCATCGCAAGAATAAAGGCGAAGGTGCCAAGGGTCATCGCCAGATAAATCATCATGTAGATGACGACGCCGCGCACGCCTTCCGGCGAGTTGGCGGCCAGACCGACCAGTGCGTAGCCCATGTGGCCGATCGAGGAATAGGCCATCAGCCGTTTGATGTTGCGCTGGCCAATGGCCGCAAAGGCGCCGAGCAGCATCGAGGCGATGGAAATGAAGACGATGATCTGCTGCCAGTCGAAAGCGACCGGCTCGAAGGCCCCCATGGTCACGCGCACGAGCAGCGCCATCGCCGCCATCTTCGGCGCGGCGGCGAGGAACGCCGTCACCGGCGTGGGCGCCCCCTCATAGACGTCCGGCGTCCACATGTGGAACGGCACGGCCGAAATCTTGAAAGCAAGACCCGCGAGCACGAAGACGAGCCCGAAGACGAGACCCAGCTGCCGCTCGCCGCCCGAAAGCGCGGCCGCGATCGCGTCAAATCCGGTGTTGCCGGTGAAGCCGTAGACCAGCGAAACGCCATAAAGAAGCATGCCCGAGGAAAGTGCGCCGAGCACGAAGTATTTCAGTCCCGCTTCCGTCGCCCGCACGCTGTCGCGGTTGATGGCGGCGACGACGTAGAGCGCCAGCGACTGCAACTCCAGCCCGAGATAGAGCGAGATCATGTCGTTGGCCGAGACCATCAGCATCATGCCGAGCGTGGAGAGCATGATGAGAACGGGATACTCGAACTTGTCGAACTTTTCGGCCTTGGCGAAACCGACCGACATGACGAGCGTCACCGCGGCGCCGATAAGGGTCAGGAGCTTCATGAACCGGGCGAAGGGATCGCTGACGAAAGCGCCATCGAAGGCGAACCCCTCGCTCGGGAAGATGACGAGCCAGGCGATGGCGGCCAGGAGCAGTGCGACGGCAAGCCCGGTAACGGTCGTGTTCGCACGCTCGCCGGAAAAGACGCCGATCATCAAGAGCGCCATGGCGCCCAGCGCCAGCGCCACTTCCGGAACGGCGAGGATCAGGCTCGAGGTGAGATCAAACGTCATGAGTCATCGTCCGTTCAATTGGATGTCGCGCCGGCTTCGGCGATATCGACCGACACGCTCACCTGGTTGAGCAGCGCCTCGACCGAGACAGCGGTCGCATCGAGCAGCGGCGCCGGATAGACGCCGAAGAAAATGACAAGGGCGACAAGCGGATAGAGAATGGTCTTCTCGCGCAGCGACAGGTCCGACAAGCCCTTGAGGCTCTCCTTGGTGAGCGCGCCGAAGATGACGCGCCGGTAAAGCCACAGCGCATAGGCCGCCGACAGGATCACGCCGGTGGCGGCGAAGAACGCGATCCAGGTGTTGACCTGGAATACGCCGAGCAGCGTCAGGAACTCGCCGACGAAACCGCTGGTGCCGGGCAGGCCCACATTGGCCATGGTGAAAACCATGAAGGCCACCGCATATTTGGGCATGTTGTTGACCAACCCGCCATAGGCGGCGATGTCGCGTGTGTGCATACGGTCGTAGACGACGCCGACACACAGGAACAGCGCGCCCGAGACCAGGCCGTGGGAGATCATCTGGAAGATCGCACCCTGCACGCCCTGCTCATTCAACGCGAAAATGCCCATGGTGACGAAGCCCATATGGGCGACGGAGGAATAGGCGATCAGCTTCTTGATGTCCTCCTGCATCAGCGCCACCAGCGAGGTGTAGACGATCGCCACCACCGAGAGCGTGAAGACGAACGGCGCCAGATCGATCGAGGCAACCGGGAACATGGGCAGCGAGAAGCGCAGGAAGCCGTAGCCGCCCATCTTCAACAGGATGCCGGCCAGGATCACCGAACCGGCCGTCGGCGCCTCCACGTGCGCATCCGGCAGCCAGGTGTGCACCGGCCACATCGGCATCTTCACCGCGAAGGAGGCGAAGAAGGCCAGCCACAGCCAATACTGCATCGGCGTCGGGAACACGTGGGTGAGGAGCGTTGGGATATCCGTCGTGCCGGCCTGCCAGAACATGGCCATCATGGCGAGCAGCATCAGGACGGAGCCCAGCAGCGTGTAGAGGAAGAATTTGAAGCTCGCATAGACGCGCCGCTTGCCGCCCCACACGCCGATGATGATGAACATCGGGATGAGGCCCGCCTCGAAGAAGACGTAGAAGAGCACGATGTCGAGGGCGCAGAAGACGCCGATCATCAGCGTTTCCAGGATCAGAAACGCGATCATGTACTCCTTGACGCGATTGTCGATCGCCTCCCAGCTCGCCAGGATGCAGAACGGCATCAGGAAGGTCGTCAGGATGACGAACAGCACCGAGATGCCGTCGATGCCCATGTGGTAGGAGATGCCGGCGTCCAGCCACTCACGCTTCTCCACCATCTGGAATCCGGGCACGGACGGGTCGAAGCCGATCCACACGAAGAGCGACAGGATGAATGTGAAGACGGTCGTCAGCAGCGCGACGTTGCGGATGTTGCGGCGCGCGCCCTGCCCGTCATCCCGGATCAGCAGGATGAGAAAGGCGCCGACGAGCGGCAGGAAGGTGACCGTGGAGAGAATAGGCCAGTCGGTCATTTAGAACGAGCTCCCGAGCATCATCCAGGTCACGAGGGCGGCAATGCCGATCAGCATCGCGAAGGCGTAGTGGTAGAGGTATCCGGTCTGCATCTTGACGACCCGGTTGGTCACGTCGATCACGCGGGCGGAGATACCGTCCGGGCCGAAGCCGTCGATGAACCAGCCGTCGCCCCTCTTCCACAGGAAGTGGCCGACGCGCTTAGCCGGCCCGACGAAGAGGAAGTCATAGAGCTCATCGAAATACCACTTGTTGAGAAGGAAGGCATAAAGCCCGCGGTGCTGGGCCGCCAGTCGCTTCGGCGTCTCCGGCGAGCGGATGTAGAAGTGCCACGCCACCGCAAGCCCGAGCAGCATGGCCACGAAGGGCGACAGCTTCACCCACAGCGGAACGTGATGGAACTCTTCGAGGATATGGTTCTCCTGAAGGGTGAACAGCGTGCCCTTCCAGAAGTGATCGTAGTCGTGTCCGACGAAATATTCGTGGAAGACGACACCCGCGAACAGCGCACCGGCGGCCAGGAGGAAAAGCGGCACGAGCATCACCAAGGGCGACTCGTGCACATGATGCATGACGTCGGCCGAGGCGCGCGGTTTGCCGTGGAACGTCATGAAGATGAGACGCCAGGAATAGAAGCTGGTGAAGACCGCCGCGACGACGAGCAGCACGAAGGCGATGGGCGCGACCGCGTTGTGGGCGACGAAGGACCCTTCGATGATGGCATCCTTGGAAAAGAAGCCGGCCGTGCCGAGGATGGTGCCGGGGATGCCGACACCCGTCAGCGCCAGCGTGCCGATGATCATCATCCAGTAGGTCTGCGGGATCAGCGTGCGCAGCCCGCCCATCTTGCGCATGTCCTGCTCGTCGGAGACCGCATGGATGACCGAGCCTGAACCGAGGAAGAGCAGCGCCTTGAAGAAGGCGTGTGTGAACAGGTGAAAGATGGCCGCACTGTAGAAGCCGGTACCGAGCGCTACGAACATGTAGCCGAGCTGCGAACAGGTCGAATAGGCGATAACGCGCTTGATGTCGTTCTGCACCAGGCCGACGGTGGCGGCGAAGAAGGCCGTGAAGGCGCCGACGGCGGTAACGACCGTGAGCGCGGTGGCCGAGAGTTCGAAGATCGGCGAAAGCCGCGCCACCATGAACACGCCCGCCGTCACCATGGTGGCGGCATGGATGAGTGCGGAAACGGGCGTCGGGCCTTCCATGGCGTCGGGCAGCCAGGTGTGCAGCGGCACCTGCGCGGACTTGCCCATGGCACCCAGGAAGAGAAGCAGGCAGACGACGGTGAGCGCCGCCTCCGGCATCAGCGCATAGCCGAGGAAGGTGAGCACCGGCTCGGCCGCCTCACCTGCCCCCTCGCCCGGCATAAAGGAGGCCGTGTTGGCGAAGATGGTATCGAGATTGATCGACCCGAAGAGCATGAACACGCCAAGAATGCCGAGGATGAAGCCGAAATCACCGACGCGGTTGACGATGAACGCCTTCATGGCCGCGGCATTGGCCGACGGCTTCTTGTACCAGAAGCCGATGAGCAGGTAGGAAGCCAGGCCCACGCCTTCCCAGCCGAAGAACATCTGCACCAGATTGTCCGACGTCACCAGCATCAGCATGGCGAAGGTGAAGAGCGACAGGTAGGCAAAGAAGCGCGGCCGGTGCGGATCGTGGTGCATGTAGCCGATCGAATAGACGTGCACCAATGCCGAGACGGTGTTGACCACCACCAGCATCACGGCCGTCAGCGTGTCGATCCTCAGCGCCCAGTCGACGTCGAGCGCGCCGGAGGAGATGAAGCGCATGACGGGCACGGTGAAGGCCTGGCCGTCGCCGAGCGCCATGGTGAAGAAGGCGATCCAGGACAGGACGGCCGCGATCACCAGGAAACCGGAGGTGATCCATTCGGCCCCCTTGGCACCGATGGACCGGCCGAAGAGCCCAGCAATCAGGAAGCCCGCAAGCGGCAGAAAAACGATCGCTTGATACATGAAGGTCCCCTCTCAGCCCTTCATCATGTTGATGTCTTCCACCGCGATGGAACCGCGGTTGCGGAAGAAAACCACGAGAATGGCAAGGCCGATCGCAGCTTCGGCGGCGGCCACGGTGAGCACGAGCAGCGCGAAGACCTGCCCGACGAGATCGCCGAGCACGGCGGAGAAGGCGATGAAATTCAGGTTCACCGCAAGAAGGATCAGTTCGATGGACATCAGGATGATGATGACGTTCTTGCGGTTCAAGAAAATGCCGAAGACGCCCAGCGTGAACAGGATGGCCGAGACGGTGAGATAATGTGCGATGCCGATTTCCATGATCCTCAGATCCCCTCGCCCGTTTCCACCTTGCGGACCTCGATGGCCGACGCCGGGGTCCGCGCCACCTGCTCGCTGATGTTCTGCCGCTTCACATTCTCCTTGTGGCGCAGGGTGAGCACGATCGCTCCCACCATGGCCACGAGCAGGATGAGGCCTGCCACCTGGAAGAAGAAGAAGTAGTCCGTGTAGAGGATGTCGCCCAGAGCCGCCGTATTATGGCGCACCGCAATGTCCGGCGTGGGCTTGGCCACCTCCGCGGCGATTTCCGGCGAGAATGCGTAACCGCCCAGCACCACGACCAGCTCCACCGCCAGGATGAGGCCCACCAGGGCGCCGATCGGCGCATATTGCAGTGCACCGTGCTTCAGCTCGGCGAAGTCCACGTCGAGCATCATGACCACGAACAGGAAAAGCACGGCGACCGCACCCACATAGACGATGAGCATGATCATCGCCAGGAACTCGGCCCCGGTGAGGAGAAAAAGGGCGGCGGCGTTGAAGAAGGTGACGATGAGGTAGAGCACCGAATGAACGGGGTTGCGCGCGGAGATGACCATGAAGGCCGCCGCGACCGCAACGAAGGCGAAGAGGTAGAAGAAGATCGCCCCTAATCCTGTCAGCATCTATTCCCTCGGCACTTTTTCTCGTTGCCGGCGCTTGGCGTCCGGTCTGTTTCGCCGCCTTTTTGAGGCGGCCTTTTCGGCACGTGTCTCTTAGACGAGCGCCCCGCCCTCGTCCACTCCCGCAATCGCCGCCACCTCAGCGATAGGGTGCGTCCAGTTCGATGTTGCGCGCCAGCTCGCGTTCCCAGCGGTCCCCGTTGGCCAGCAGCTTTTCCTTGTCGTAATAAAGTTCCTCGCGCGTTTCCGTCGCGAACTCGAAATTGGGCCCCTCAACGATGGCGTCGACCGGGCAGGCCTCCTGGCAGAAGCCGCAATAGATGCACTTCACCATGTCGATGTCGTAGCGCACGGTGCGCCGCGTGCCGTCATTGCGGCGCGGACCGGCCTCGATGGTGATGGCCTGGGCCGGGCAGATCGCCTCGCACAGCTTGCAGGCGATGCAGCGCTCCTCGCCGTTGGGATAGCGGCGCAGCGCGTGCTCGCCGCGGAAGCGCGGTGAGATCGGCCCCTTCTCGTGCGGGTAGTTCACCGTGTATTTCGGCGCGAAGAATTGCCGCATCGAAAGGATCACGGCACCAACGAACTCCTTCAGGAGGAGGCTTTTCGCGGCCTGTGCAAGAGCCGACATGGTCATTCTCCAGCGAAAATGCGACGGGTCATGCCAGACCCGTCAGCTTGAGGAACGCCGCTGTCGCCGCGACCATGAAGAGCGAGATCGGCAGGAATACTTTCCAGCCAAGGCGCATGAGCTGGTCGTAGCGGTAGCGCGGCACGAACGACTTCACCAGGGCGAACATGAAGAACATGGCCACCACCTTGAGCGTGAACCAGATCACGCCCGGCACCCAGGTGAAGGGCGCGAAGTCGAATGGCGGCAGCCACCCGCCCAGGAAGAGGATGGTGGTGAGCGCGCACATCAGGACGATGGCGACATACTCGCCGAGGAAGAAGAGCAGGAAGGCCGTCGAGGAATACTCGATCATGTGGCCGGCCACGAGCTCCGATTCGGCCTCCACCAGATCGAAGGGCGGCCGGTTCGTCTCGGCAAGTGCAGAGACGAAGAAGATGATGAACATCGGAAACAGCGCCAGCCAGTGCCAGTCGAGGAAGCTGTTCGGCAGGCCGACCATGGTGCCGAGGCCATCCCGCTGCGAAAGCACGATGTCGGTCAGGTTGAGCGATCCGACGGCCAGAAGCACGGTGACGATGACGAAGCCGATGGAGACCTCGTAGGAGACCATCTGCGCGGCCGAGCGCAAGGCGCCCAGGAACGGATATTTCGAGTTCGAAGCCCAGCCGGCCATGATGACGCCATAGACCTCCAGCGAGGCGATGGCGAAGACATAGAGGATGCCGACATTGATATCGGCGATCGCCCAGCCCTCATTGACCGGGATCACCGCCCAGGCGGCGATCGCCAGCGTAGCGGCCACGAGCGGGGCGATGAGGAAGACGCCCTTGTTGGCGCCGGAAGGAATGACCGGTTCCTTGAAGACGAACTTCAAAAGGTCGGCAAAGGCCTGCAGGAGTCCCCAGGGGCCGACCACGTTCGGTCCGCGGCGCAGCTGCACGGCGGCCCAGACCTTGCGGTCGGCATAAAGAAGATAGGCCACACTGATCAGCAGGATGACGATGAGCGCCACCGACTGCAGGAGGATGACGAGGCCCGGAAGCACATATACGCTGAAGAAGGTTTCCATCGCCATCGCCCCTACTCGGCCGCCTGTTTGAGTTCACCGCGCGCCAGGGCCGAGCACTCGGCCATCACGGCCGATGCCCTCGCAATCGGATTGGTGAGATAGAAATCCTTGATCGGCGAGGCGAACGGCGCCTTGTCGAGTTCGCCGTCCACCTTGGAAAGCTCCAGCACATCGGCCGGCGCTCCTGCCTCGACGGCATCGATCGCGGCGAGATGCGGATGATCCGCATAAAGCTTGGCGCGCAGCGCGGGCAGCGAATCGAAGGGCAGCTTGTGGCCCAGAACGTCCGACAGCGCGCGCAGGATCGCCCAGTCCTCCTTGGCGTCTCCCGGGGCGAACCCGGCGCGGTTGGTCATCTGCACGCGGCCCTCCGTGTTCACATAGGTGGCGGACTTTTCCGCATAGGTGGCGGCGGGCAGGATGACGTCGGCGCGGTGGGCGCCGGCATCGCCATGGGTACCGATATAGACCGTGAAGGCATCGCCGACGGCGTTCATGTCGATCTCGTCGGCACCCAGCAGGAAGAGCACGTCCATCGCGCCCATCATGCCAGCGACATCCTTGCCGCCTTCGCCCGGCACGAAGCCGAGGTCGAGACCGCCGACACGCGCGGCTGCCGTATGCAGCACTGCGAATCCGTTCCAGTCCGCCGTCACGGCGCCCACGGCATTGGCGAGCTTCGCCGCCTGGCCCAGCACGCCGCGTCCGTCGGGCCGGGCGAGCGCGCCCTGCCCGACGACGACCATCGGGCGCTTCGCCTTCTTCAGCGTCGAGAAGAACCTGCCCTTGCCGCCGGCCAGTTCGGCGAGCGTCTCCGGACCGGCACCCAGATGCGCATAATCGTAGCGCAGGTCCACCGCCTCGCCGACGACGCCGATCGGGAACTCCCCCATGCGCCAGCGCTTGCGGATGCGGGCGTTGAGCACCGAAGCCTCGAAACGGGGATTGGCGCCGACGATGATCAGCGCGTCGGCCTCGTCGATCCCCTCGATCGTCGGATTGAAGACATAGCTTGCGCGACCGAGCGCCGGGTCGAGCGCGGTGCCGTCCTGCCGACAGTCGAAATTCGCAGAGCCGAGCGACTGCATCAGCAGCTTCAGCGCATACATCTCCTCGACACCGGCCAGATCACCGGCAATCGCGCCGGTCTTCTCCGGCGCGGCCTTGGCCACCGCCTTCCTGACCGCGTCGAAAGCCTCCGGCCAGGTGGCCGGCTCGAGGCGTTTGCCCCTGCGCACATAGGGCCGGTCGAGACGCTGGGTCCTGAGCCCGTCCCATACGAAGCGCGTCTTGTCGGAGATCCACTCCTCGTTCACCGCCTCGTTGACGATGGGCATGATGCGCATCACCTCGCGACCGCGCGCATCGACGCGAATGGCCGAGCCGACCGCGTCCATCACGTCGACGGACTGGGTTTTCGTCAGTTCCCAAGGTCGCGCCTGAAAAGCGTAAGGTTTCGATGTCAGGGCGCCGACGGGGCAAAGGTCGATCACATTGCCCTGGAGTTCCGACGTCATCGCCTGCTCCAGATAGGTGGTGATCTCCATGTCCTCGCCGCGGCCCGTGGCGCCGAGCTCGGAAATGCCGGCCACCTCGGTGGTGAAGCGGACGCAGCGCGTGCAGTGGATGCAGCGCGTCATGATCGTCTTGACCAGCGGGCCGATATACTTGTCCTCGACGGCGCGCTTGTTCTCGTGAAAGCGCGAGGAGTCGACGCCATAGGCCATGGCCTGGTCCTGCAGGTCGCACTCGCCCCCCTGGTCGCAGATGGGGCAATCGAGCGGGTGGTTGATGAGCAGGAACTCCATCACCCCCTCGCGCGCCTTCTTCACCATCGGCGTCTTGGTAAAGATTTCCGGCGGCTCGCCGTTGGGGCCCGGGCGCAGGTCCCGCACGCCCATGGCGCAGGAGGCGGCCGGCTTCGGCGGTCCGCCCTTCACCTCGACCAGGCACATGCGGCAGTTGCCGGCGACGGACAGCCGCTCATGGAAGCAGAAGCGCGGAATCTCGGCCCCCGCCTCCTCGGCAGCCTGCAGCAGCGTGTAGTGATCGGGAACTTCGATCTCCGTGCCGTCGACTTTCAACTTAGCCATTATCGCCGTCCGCTAACTGTTTGCTCGTGCGAGCAAAACCCTTTGTGGTTCTTCTTATTCCGCCGCCACCAGCGCGGGCTCCGCGCGGTGGGCATTGCGGGTGAACTCATCGATGCGCCGCTCGATCTCCGGGCGGAAATGCCGGATCAGGCCCTGGATCGGCCAGGCCGCCGCATCGCCCAGCGCGCAGATCGTGTGGCCCTCCACCTGCTTGGTGACGTCGAGCAGCATGTCGATCTCATGGCGGTGCGCCTCGCCGCGCACGAGCCGCTCCATCACGCGCCACATCCAGCCCGTGCCCTCGCGGCAGGGCGTGCACTGGCCGCAGCTTTCATGCTTGTAGAAATAGGAGAGCCGGGCGATCGCCTTCACGATGTCGGTGGACTTGTCCATGACGATGACCGCCGCAGTGCCCAGACCGGACTTCAGGTCACGCAAGCTGTCAAAGTCCATCGGCGCGTCGATGATCTGCTCGGCCGGAACCAGCGGCACCGACGAGCCGCCGGGAATGACCGCCAGCAGATTGTCCCAGCCGCCGCGCACACCGCCGCAATGACGCTCGATCAACTCGCGGAAAGGAATAGACATCTCCTCTTCGACCGTACACGGGTTTTCCACGTGGCCGGAGATGCAGAAGAGCTTGGTGCCGGCGTTGTTCTCGCGGCCGAAGGAGGAGAACCAGGAGGCACCGCGGCGCAGGATCGTCGGCGCGACCGCGATCGATTCAACATTGTTGACGGTTGTCGGGCAACCGTAGAGCCCGACATTGGCCGGGAACGGGGGCTTGAGCCGCGGCTGACCCTTCTTGCCCTCGAGGCTTTCCAGAAGCGCGGTTTCCTCACCGCAGATATAGGCGCCGGCGCCGTGATGGACGATAACGTCGAAATCCCAGCCGTTCTTGTTGTCCTTGCCGAGGAGCCCCGCCTCGTAACACTCGTCAATTGCCGCCTGCAGCGCCTCGCGCTCGCGGATGAACTCGCCGCGCACATAGATATAGGCGGCGTGCGCGCCCATGGCGAACCCGGCGACGAGGCAGCCCTCGACCAGCGTGTGCGGGTCGTGGCGCATGATGTCCCGATCCTTGCAGGTACCGGGCTCCGATTCGTCGGCATTGACGACCAGATAGTGCGGCCGGCCGTTGGACTCCTTCGGCATGAAGGACCATTTCAACCCTGTCGGGAAACCTGCGCCGCCGCGGCCACGCAGGCCGGAGGCCTTCATCTCGTTGAGGATCCAGTCCCGCCCCTTGTCCAGAATGGCCTTGGTGCCGTCCCAATGGCCACGCGCCATGGCACCCTTCAACGAGCGATCGAACCGGCCGTAGATATTGGTGAAGATGCGATCCTTGTCTTCCAGCATCTTTCTCTCCTTAGCGCGGCTTCTTGCCGAACACGCGCTCGTATTCGGCGGCACCGCCCTTGGCGAGCGCCTTGGCCTGTTTCACCCAGTCGTCGCGCTCGATCCGACCCTTGAAGCGCAGATAGGAATCCACCCATTCGCGCTCCGCCTTCTTCCACTTGGCGATCTGCGCGTAGGTGTAAATTCCCAGATCGTTGAGAATGCCCTCGATTTTCGGGCCGACGCCGGAGATCATCTTCAGATCGTCGGGCCGTTCGGGCCGCTCTATTCCCTGCGGCCTGTCCTTGTCGCTCTTCGGCGCGGGTGTCCTTTCAGGCGATTCGGGACCGCGTTCGGTCGCCGGCGCGGCCTTGGCCTTCTTCAGCCTTGGCGAGCGTAGCGCCGGCTCCTCCGAATGCGCATGATCGCTGTGCCTGCGGCCGCGCCCTGAAAGCTCGGCCTCCTCGGCCACGCGGTCCGCCTGGACCTCGTCCTGGCGCGGCGGTGTCACACTGGCGCGCTTCTCGCCGTTGCTGCGGGTCTTTTCGGGTGAGGGGGACTTGATCGCCGCATCCGTCTCCATCGCCCCGGTGCGCGGCCGGCC
>NZ_JBHSUM010000130.1:0-11920 GCF_042660605.1 Nitratireductor sp. GCM10026969 | reverse complement strand
TGCCGCTTCGGCGCCGGTCTGATCGGAGGCCCCGGAGCGCCGCCCGGCCTCGTCGCGGATATCGGCGGTTTGCCGCGCATCCTCGGCTCCGGCTTCGCCGTCGGCTTGCCCCGTGCCGGTTGCATCATCCGTGACGGAATGCCGGCCGGCCGCGCCTTCCACGCCGGTTTCCCCTTCCTCTTTGGGGATGATGGGACCGGCCGCATTGCCGGAAGCGACTTTCTCGTCCGCGCCGGATCCTTGCCGGTTTCCGGAACCCTCGCCACCCTGCGGCATGGAAATCAGTCGGCTCGGCTCACCAGGCTCCTGCACGAGGGCCACGACCTCCCCGCTTTCGGCGTTGGGCACGGAGACGACGGCAGTCTCCCTCGACGTTGCCGCGACATGGTCCGACGAGGTGGAGCGCAGAACGATGTTGTGCTCACCAGGTTTGAGTTCCTCATCCAGCACGGCGGCGAAGTCGCCCGAAGGGCCGGCCTTGGCGGTGGCGAGAACGGAAGAGCCGCTGACGATCTCCACTTCCGAACCTGGTGCGGCCCGGCCGGCAACGACCAGCGAGCCGTCCGGTTCCACCCGAACGATGTCGAAGGCCGGGACGATCACGTCGTCCTTCGCCGCCTCGCTCTGTTCTCCGGCGGTATCCTCTCCGTCTGTCAAACGCGCACCGGTCTCGGGCGCGGAGCCTTCGTCGGCAGAGGGAAGTGCCGGCCCGGCGGGATCGGATGGACCGGCCATTTCCTGCCCACCGTTCGCGACGGGATCGAACGCGCCGGCGAAATAGGCCGCGCCGCTGCCGGCGATCAACGCCCCGGCTATGAAAAGCAGCACTTTAAGCGGAGTACTCGCCATCGATAAACGGTCCCTAAGCCCAATTTGAAGGGTCTATCCTGTTTTCGTAAAAGCGACAAGAAAAAGCCCTAAAAATCGGGGATCTAAGGTGGATTCGGGCGACTTGGTTTCCGGCTCCGCTCTCGATCGCGGAACCTCCACCGGCCGATGGAAATTCATCCGCACACTTGACCGGACTCACACCTGCGATCACCAATGTCGTCATGAAGAGCGCGATTACTTCTGTTTGTGTCTATTGCGGTTCGTCGACGGGCCGCAACGGCAGCTTTGTCGAGGCCGGGCGAACGCTCGGCAATCACCTGGCGCGGGCCGGCATCAGGCTCGTCTATGGCGGCGGCACGAAGGGAATCATGGGCGCGGTCGCCGCCGGATGCTTGGAGGAAGAGGGTGCCGTGACGGGCATCATTCCGCGTTTCCTGATGAACAAGGAGGCGACGGAAACCGCGCTCGAAAGCTTGGACGACCTTATCGTCACCGACGACATGCACCAGCGCAAGCATCTCATGTTCGACCGTTCGGATGCCTTCGTCGCGCTGCCGGGCGGCATCGGAACGCTCGAGGAAATCGTCGAGATCATGACGTGGGCGCAGCTCGGCCGTCACGAAAAGCCGATCGTGCTCGCCAATTTCGACGGCTTCTGGACGCCCATGCTCTTGCTTCTGGAACACATGAAGGCCGAAGGCTTCGTGCATTCGCAGAACCGGGTGCGGCCGCTTGTCATCGACCGCGTCGAAGACATCGTCCCGGCGCTGACGGAAGCCGGCTCCCGCTCGGAAGGCGAAGCGGCCATCATCGATCGGCTTTGAGACGGCGGCGTGCGCGCAGCATCGGCCACGTATAGATCACCAAAGCCGACCAGATGAGCGCGAAGGCGAAGGCGCGCACGCCTCCGAAAGGCTCCTTGAAAACGAAGACGGCGATGAGAAAGATCAGCGTCGGCGCGATATACTGCATGATGCCGATAGTCGAATAGCGCAGGAGCTTGGCGCCGAAGGCGAAGAACAGCAAAGGTACCGCGGTGACCGGGCCGCAGCCGAGGAGCAGCCAGACATCCATCGGTTCCGAGAAGCGGAAGTGCCCCTGCCCGGTCCATTCCAGCCAGGCGATATAGGCGAGTGCGGGCACGCTGAGGATAAGCACTTCGAGAAAGAAGCCCTGGCTCGGCCCCACGGGCAGCGTCTTGCGCAGAAAGCCATAGGTCGCGAAGCAGAGGGCGAGCACGAGCGAAACCCATGGCAGCCCACCGGCATTGACGGTGAGCAGCAGCACCGCGGCCGCCGCGAGGCCCACCGCCACCACCTGCATCGCGCTCAGCTTCTCGCGCAGGAGAACCGCCGCCATGGCGATCGAGACCAGCGGATTGATGTAGTAGCCGAGCGCGGTCTCCAATGCGCGGTCGGCGGCAATCGCCCAGACATAGATGCCCCAATTGGCGCTGATGATCGCCGCCGTGAGCGCCGCCATCAGCAGCGTGCGCGGGCTTGAGAACGCGCGCCTGATGTCGCCGGTGCGGCGCAGGATCAAGAGCACGAGGCCGGCGATCGGCACCGACCAGACGACACGATGGGCGACCACCTCCGCCGCCGGGATATGGCCGACCGCCTTCATGAAGAACGGCAACAGCCCCCACAGAAAATAGGCCGAGAAGGCGAAGAAGAAGCCGCGCAGGGACTCCTCCTCGCCGGCGGCGGGCGGTACGGTGGCCGTTTCCGTCATAAGAGATCCTATTCGGCAGCCGCCCGGCCGCCCTCCTCGCGGTTCCTGACGAGCTTGAATATGATGGAATCCATCAACGCCTGGAAGGAGGCGTCTATGATGTTGTCGGAAACGCCAACGGTCCACCAGCGCGCACCCGTGGCATCATGCGATTCTATGAGCACGCGCGTGATCGCCTCGGTGCCTCCGTTGAGGATGCGCACCTTGTAATCCGCCAGCGCCAGGTCGGCAATCTCGTCCTGGTATTTTCCGAGATCCTTCCTGAGTGCAATGTCGAGCGCATTGACCGGCCCGTGCCCTTCGGCCACCGAAAGGCGAACCTCGCCGTCGACGGTCACGCGCACCACGGCCTCCGACACCGTCTTGAGATTGCCCACGGCGTCGAACCGGCGCTCGACCATGCAGCGGAAGCTCTCGACCTTGAAGAATTCGGGCACACGGCCGAGTGTGCGGCGGGCGAGAAGCTCGAAGCTCGCATCCGCCCCCTCATAGGCGTAGCCCTGCGCCTCGCGCTCCTTGACGAGGGAGATCAGCGTGTCGAGGCGTGGGTCCGACTTCTCCACGGCGATGCCGCGCCGCTTCAGTTCGGCGATGAAATTCGACTTTCCGCCCTGGTCGGAGACCATTACACGGCGCGTGTTGCCGACCGCCCCCGGCGGCACGTGCTCGTAGGTCTGCGGTTCCTTGAGGATCGCCGAGGCGTGGATACCGGCCTTTGTGGCAAACGCCGAGGCGCCGACATAGGGGGCCTGCGGCTCGGGCGCCCGGTTCAAAAGTTCGTCGAAGGCGTGCGACAGGCGCGAGATATCCTGCAAGGTCTCCTCGGAGATCCCCGTCTCGAAGCGATCCGCATAGGCGGGCTTCAGCATGAGCGTGGGCAGAAGCGTAACGAGGTTGGCGTTGCCGCAGCGCTCGCCGATGCCGTTCAGCGTGCCCTGCACCTGGCGCACGCCGGCATCCACCGCGGCAAGCGAGTTGGCCACCGCCTGGCCCGTATCGTCATGGGCATGGATGCCGAGATGACTGCCCGGGATGCCGGAGGCGACGACGGCGGCGACGATGTCGCGGATTTCACCCGGCTGCGTGCCGCCATTGGTGTCGCAGAGCACGACCCAGCGGCTGCCCGCTTCGTAAGCGGCCCTGGCGCATGCGAGCGCGTAATCCGGGTTTGCCTTGTAGCCGTCGAAGAAGTGCTCGCAATCGACCATGGCCTCCTTGCCCGCTTCGCGCGCGGCCTCGACCGAAGCGCTGATCGCGGCAAGGTTCTCCTCGTTCGAGCAGCCGAGCGCCAGGCGCACGTGATAGTCCCAGCTCTTGGCGACGAAGCAGACGGCATCGCTTTGCGACCGCAGGAGTTCGGCAAGGCCGGGATCATTCGAGGCCGAGACGCCCGCCCGCTTGGTCATGCCGAAAGCCACGAAGGCAGAACGGGTCGTGCGCTTTTGCGCAAAGAACGCCGTGTCGGTGGGATTGGCGCCGGGATACCCGCCCTCGACATAGTCGATCCCGAACCGGTCGAGCATTTCGCTAATCGCGATCTTGTCCTCCAGCGAGAAGTCGATACCCGGCGTCTGCTGGCCGTCTCGCAATGTGGTGTCGAAAAGATATAGGCGTTGTTTGTCGGTCATGTCTGTTCCAATCACGTAGCTGCTGAAATATCACTGGTCGGCAAACCGGTCGGTGGCTTGAATGAGCCGGTCGAGTATACCCGCTTCCGAGTAGGCGTGTCCCGCGCCTTCGACCAGGTGGAACGCCGCCTCGGGCCAGGCCTTGTGCAACTCCCACGCCGTGCGCGCCGGACACGGCATGTCGTAGCGCCCATGGACGATCACGCCGGGAATGCCCTTGAGCTTTCCGGCCTCGCGCAAAAGCTGCCCCTCCTCCAGCCAGCCGCCATGCACGAAATAGTGGTTCTCGATGCGTGCGAAGGCGATGGCGAAATCATCCTCACCGTGCTGCTCGGTGAGCGCCGGATCGGGGAGCAGCGTGATGGTCTCGCCTTCCCACAGGCTCCAGGCCTTGGCCGCCTCCAATTGCACCGCCATGTCGCCTGAGGTGAGCCGCTTTCTGTAGGCGCCCATCATGTCGCCTCGTTCTGCCTCGGGGATGATCGAGACGAAGCGCTCCCATTTGTCGGGAAATATCTCGGAGACGCCGAACTGGTAATACCAGTCGAGCTCCGCTTTCGTCAGCGTATAGATCCCGCGCACGATCAGCTCCGTGACGCGCTCGGGATGGGTCTCGGCATAAGCCAGCGCCAGGGTCGAGCCCCATGAGCCGCCGAACACCTGCCATTTCTCGACGCCCATCATCTCGCGCAGGCGCTCGATATCGGCGACGAGGTGCCAAGTGGTGTTGGCCTCGAGCGCGGCATGAGGGGTGGAGCGCCCGCAGCCGCGCTGGTCGAACAGCATGACGTCGTATTTCGCCGGGTCGAACAGCCGCCGGTGCTTGGGCGAAAAGCCGCCGCCGGGGCCGCCATGGAGAAAGACGGCCGGCTTGCCGCCGCGCTTTCCCGCGCGCTCCCAGTGGATTTGATGCCCGTCGCCGACATCCAGCATGCCGCTATCGAAGGGCTCGATCTTCGGATAAAGGCCGCGCAGTTCGCTCATTTCCACTCCTTCGGGGGCCACTTGCCAGTATCGTGGTCGGGGTGCTGATAGGAGACGAGGTCCTTCAGGTAAGGGGTCGAATCCGCGTCCGCCATCGTCTCCTGCCCCGGCAGTTGGTGGAGCGTGTCCACATAGGGCAGCTTCGCCTCCGTTCCCCACTGGATGCGCGGTGCAAGTTCCTCCGGATGGTCGAACGCGCCGATGGCAAGCGCCACGCCGTCAAAGCTGTCGTGCGGCGCCTCGAAGGTGAGCGGCGTGCCGCATTCGGCGCAGAAGCCGCGCTTGACGTGATTGGAGGACTGGAAGCGTTTCGGCTCGCCGCGGGGCCACTCCAGCTTGGCGTCGCGCACGGAGACCAGCGGGGCATAGAAGCTGCCGAACGCCTTCTGGCACATGCGGCAGTGGCAGATGGACGGGTCGCCGAGCGCGCCCTCCACGCGGAAGCGCACGGCGCCGCACTGGCAGCCGCCGGTGTAGACCGGTTCGTTGTCAAGACTCATCGTCGCCTCCTTTGCTGGTGCTCATGCCGGGGCATGGCAGACGGCTTCGACATTGTTGCCGTCGGGATCGAACACGAACGCGCCGTAGTAGTCCGGATGGTAATGCGGCCTGAGACCCGGGGCGCCATTGTCCCTGCCGCCGGCGGCAAGGGCCACCCGGTGGAAGGCGTCGACCTCGGCGCGCGTGGCGGCGGCAAAGGCGATGTGCTTCTGCTCACCCGTGCCCCCTTCCTCGTGCAGCCAGTAGACCGGCCGGTCGCGCCCATAGCCGCCGACTTTCACGCCGCCGGTGTACTCCACGGGCACCATCATCAGAAGCCTGGCGCCGAGCGGCGCCAGCGCCTCGTCGTAAAACGCCTTGGCGCGGTCGAAATCCGCCACCTTGATGCCGATGTGGTCGATCATGGGGTCATCTCCTTCTTGCTGCCTACCGCTTCACCTCCCATCGAGTCCGGCGCTCACCCGTCTCGGAATCCTTGTAATCCATCAGCTGTACGCCCTGGACAGAGAGCTCCTCCCGGATGCGGTCGGCCTCGGCGAAGTTCTTTTCTCGGAGGAAGGCGAGGCGGGAAGCGATGCGGGCTTCGACCGCGGCTTCGTCGACGGCGGCACCTGCGGCCTTGGCGGAGAACCATTCGTGCTCGGTCTTGTCCAGCAGGCCCAGCAGACGCGCGCTCGCCTTGAAAGCCGCCTTGGCGCCGGCACCCCCTTTCGAGGCCTCGGCACGCAGGTCGTGGAGCGCCATGATGGCTCCGGTCGTGTTCAGATCGTCGAGCAGAGCTGAGAGCGTGTCGGAGCAGGTAACCCCCGCGGCTTCCGCCTCCCCCACCGCGCGGTACCAGCCGTCGAGCACGGCTTCCGCCTCTTCCAGCTTGCGCTGGGAGAAGTCGAGCGGATCGCGATAATGGGTCATCAGCATTGCAAGCCGCAGCACCTCGCCCGGCCACCTGCGGCCACCGAAATTCTCCGTCTCCAGCAGGTCGTGAATGGTGACGAAGTTGCCCTCCGACTTCGCCATCTTGCGGCCTTCCACCTGCACGAAACCGTTGTGCATCCAATAGCCGGCCATGGTCGGCGTGCCGTGGGCGCAGCGCGATTGGGCGATTTCGTTCTCGTGATGCGGGAAGACCAGGTCGATGCCACCGCCGTGGATATCGAAGACCTCGCCGAGATACGCGGCCGACATGGCGGAGCACTCGATGTGCCAGCCGGGGCGGCCGCGAACCGTCAGCGGCTTTCCGTCAACGGTGAACGTGGCCTCCCAGCCGGGCTCCTCCACCGAGGATTGCTTCCAGAGAACAAAATCGGCCGGGTTTTTCTTGTGCGCCTCGACGGCGACGCGGGCACCGGCCTGCTGGTCTTCGAGCCGGCGCCGCGAGAGCCCGCCATAGTCTGGCATGGAGGCCGTGTCGAACAGGATTTCGCCTTTTGCTTCATAAGCATGGCCGCGGTCTATGAGACGTTGAATCAGGGAGACCATGTCGGTCTTGCCGTCCGCGCGCGGCAGCACGAACTCCGTCGCGCGCGGCTCTACCGTCGGCGGCAGGCAGCCGAGCGCGGCCACGTCGGCGTGGAACTGCCGGCCCGTCTTCTCCGTAACATGGCGGATGGCGTCGTTGAGCGAGAGCCGGCCGGCCTCGACCTCGGCGCCGTGGTCGCGCAGGGCGCGGGCGTTGATCTTGTCGTCCACGTCGGTGATGTTGCGCACATAGGTGACGTGATCGGCGCCATAGAGATGGCGCAGCAGACGGAACAGCACGTCGAAGACGATCACGGGGCGCGCATTGCCGATATGGGCGAAGTCGTAGACGGTGGGGCCGCAGACATACATGCGCACATGATCGGCATCGAGCGGAACGAAGTCCTCCTTCCGACGCGTCAGCGTGTTATAGATCCTCAACCCCTCGAAACCTTCAGACATGCTCTATCCCGTCGTTTTGAAACGTCAGCGAATGCCGCCCGGCCTGCTGGCCAGGGCGTTTTTCGTGTCGGGAAGTAGAGAGCGAAAACGACCGGACCAGCGGGAGGCGCTAGCCAATAATGCAAATGCCGATAATGGCGCACAGCGTTTTCATGGGCTCCTTATCGCTTTCAGGCACGGCGCCGTCAAGCGCCGAACCGCGCCAACGGCCAACGGTCGACGAGCGTGAAGAAAGTTTTAAGCCTATTACTGCAAATTTATGAAACGGCCACGGGCTTGAGGCGTTTGAGACATGAATTTGTCCGATTCGCCCACTCAAGTGCGCGGAAGGAACTGACCGCATAAATGCAGGCAAGAACCATGGCCCAGGAAAACGCCAGGCAGGAAGAAGCCAAGCCCGAGCAGCAACCGGAACGGAAGCAGCTCGTCGACGAATACCGCAAAGTCGGCCCGAAGGCGATCAACGCGGCGCTTTTGTGCCAGAAGCCGAAGAAGAAGGACGAGCCCGCGCGCCTCTCCCTGGCGCACGAGGACGCCTGAGGCCGCCGAGCACGGCCATCGCCGGCCAATCAACCGGCGCGGCACCCAGTGACGAAGCGCGCGGGCGGACTGCTGTTCTTCGGTTCAGAACAGCTGCAGTTGCTCCGCCGGCCCATTGTCCACCACATGTTCGGCTGCGGGATCCGCCGGCTCCTGGATTTCCGGGCCGGCATTGGCGACCTTGTTGACCTTTTTCGAAACGGGAACGGCTTCGAAGAAGCCCGCTTCGGGCGGCGCCAATAGATCCGCCACCATGCGGGGCTCGTGGTGCAGGCAGTCGAGCCAGCGCGCGATGTTCTCGGGCTGGATGACCACCGGCATGCGGTGGTGGATGTCTGCAAGATCCGGGCTCGCCGCCGTGGTCAGGATGGCGCCGGTATCGATTTCGCTGCCGCCGGGCTCGCACCAGGTCTCCGTCAGCCCGGCGAAGGCGATGACGCCGCCGTGGCGCGGGCGCACCCAAAAGGGCTGGGCACGCGCCCTGCCCTGGCGCCGCCACTCATAGAAACCCGTAGCCGGCACCAGTGCCCGCCGGTGGCGCATGGCGGCGCGGAAGGCGGCTTTTTCCGCCGCCGTCTCCGATCGCGCATTGATGAGAAGCGGCAGGTCGCCGGGGTTCTTCGCCCAGGCGGGGATGAACCCCCAGCGCACCAGCATGGCCTTGCGGTCCGGCAGGTTGGCACCCGGCGCGCGCGGCACGCCCCCAGTGATCGTCAGGATCGGCTGGGTGGGCGCGATATTGTAGCGCGGCGGAAAATCCTCGACCTCGGCGACGCCGAAGGCCGATTCAACCTCCGCCGGCCGAGCCGTCAGCGCAAATCGTCCGCACATCTTTTCCAGTCCCCGGTCACGTTGGACGAGACGGCGTTGCCACGCCGCGAACAGGCGGTAAGGTAAAGGCCGGTTCAGGGGATGCAAACATGCCGGAGCACGATATCCACGCCGTTTCGGTGGTGGCCGTCCGCGGCGGCCGATTCCTTCTGGTCCTGCGCGGCCGCGCTCCCGCGGACGGGCTCTTCGCCTTTCCCGGCGGCCGGGTCGAAGCGGGGGAAAGCGACGAGCAGGCGGCGCGGCGCGAACTGATGGAAGAAACCGGCCTGAGCGCCGGCCATGTCATGCCGGTGCGGGAGATGCGCCTTGGCGGGAATGGCGGCAAGCGCTACCGGCTGAAGGTGTTCCGTGTGCCGGAGGTGAGCGGCGCGCTTATTCCCGGCGACGATGCCGTCCATGCCGGCTGGTACACGATAGAGGAAATGCGTGAACTGCCCATCACCGCAAGCACCCTGGCGCTCGCCGAGGAGATTGCCGCCGAAGGCTTGCAGAGGAAGGATTTGCCCGCCACAAAGGAGTCATGAGAGCGCTTCCGAGCTTCCTTTGTGCCGTGCTGCTGGTACTTTCCGCGTCCCTTCACCCGACCGACGCGAACGAGGCGCGTTACGATGCGCAGCTTCTGCGCCTGGCGGAGGTGCTGGGGTCCGTTCATTTCCTGCGCACGCTGTGCGGGGAGGAGAACGGCGGCTGGCGCGCACAGATGGAGGCCCTTCTGGAAGCCGAGGAACCCTCGCCCGAGCGCCGGGCCCGGCTGGTGGCGCGCTTCAACCACGGGTACCGCTCGTTTGCGGCCGTCTACACGACATGCACCGACTCGGCGATGCGGGCGATCGACCGCTACATGCAGGAGGGGGAGACGCTGGCGGGCGAGATCGTCATGCGTTACGGCAATTAGAACGGTCCGATTCACCTCCGGTTAACCCTGCCCACGGCAGAGCCCCTGCGTCGCCCCATTCGCCGTGTTACATCGTCGGCGGGGGACAATGTGGGACCTGGCGCCGAATGTCACCGGCGGCGCTGGCAACGGGTGGAGTTGACATGCATATGACTGTCGCCGACATCGAAGCGCAGATCGAGGAAGAGAAGCGTTCGACCTGTGCGGAGTGCCACAGTGCCGCCTGGGCGGAAGGACTGTGGGCCGGCATCGAGCCGGAAATCATCGCCGAAGCGGCGCTCGCCACCGCGCTGACGGAATTGGGGAAGAACGGGGGCGAGGACGCTCTCGTGTCGCTTCTGGAACACATGCGCGAGCGGGTTCTGGCGGGAGACTTCGTCGCCCACCGCACCTGTCATTGAGATCGCCCCCTTCTCTGCTATCACTGGGCGGGCAGGCTGATGCCGCCCCAGCCCGGCGACCAACGCGAAGGGGATCTCATGGAAACGCGTCTGCGATCCGTTCTTTCGGTCCGCGCCGGCTTTTTTGCAGCCGGTGCCGCCACGGCGGTGCTGACCGGTGTTCTGGCTTCCGCGCCCGCAGCACACGCTCTCAGCGATGATCTGCCCGAGTACCGGCCAGATTACGATACCACCGTGGAGACCACCCCCCTCACCGAACCCGACGAGGCAGCGCCCGAGCCCGGCGAGCGGCCGCGCGGCGATGCGGCGCGGCCGGATTCGCGCCTCGACAAGGCTCTTCCGGAGGTTATCTACGATCTCGACCGCTTGCCGGAGCCTGTGCGGCGCATGCGCGCGCGCATCATCGAGGCCTGCCGCAGCGGCGATCTGGAGCAGCTTCGCCCGTATCTGGGCAGCGGCGCAGAGGCCACGCGCCTGTCGCTCGGCCCGCTGGAAGGCGACCCGATCGAGTTTCTGCGCGAGATCTCCGGCGACGAGGAAGGCCAGGAGATCCTCGCCATTCTGCTCGAGGTCCTGGAATCGGGCTTCGTGCGGCTCAATGCCGGCACGGATCACGAGCTGTATGTCTGGCCCTATTTTTTCGCCCTGCCGCTTGATTCCCTGACGGCCCCGCAGCGGGTCGAGCTGTTCACGGTGGTGACGGCGGGCGATTACGAGGACATGAAGGATTTCGGCGCCTACATCTTCTATCGCGCGGCCATCACGCCCGACGGGCGCTGGCAGTTTTTCGTCGCCGGGGACTGAGCGGCACTCGTGCTCCCGGGAGCCCGACAGGCCGCCGCCCGCACATGGGGTTGCCGGCCGGACTGCTCCAGCTTACCTAGAGCGTGATGTCTTTGCTCGGACCGCAAGCGTAGTCGACCGGAACCCGCTGCCCATGCCCACAGTTCAGATTGCCGATCGTGCCGTCATCCGCGTCGCCGGACCGGAGGCGGAATCCTTCCTTCAGAATATCCTGACGCCGGATCTCACCGCCCTTGGCACGGACGAGGCCCGGCCCGGCGCGCTGTTGACGCCGCAAGGCAAGATCCTCTTCGATTTCCTCATTTCCCGAACCGGCAGCGACGGCTTCCTGCTGGAATGCGGAAGCGAGACAGCGCAGGATTTCCTCAAACGCCTCATGCTTTATAAGCTTCGCGCCAAGGCGGATGTCTCACTTCAGGAACAAGAGCCTGTCGTTGTTTCCTGGGAAAGTGATTCAGCCAGTTCACACGCCGATTCAGGCGGCATCCGCGATTGCCGTTTTCCTGAAACGGTGAATGTCCGTCGCCATTATGGGGGTGAAATGCAGGCGGAGGCTTCGCTGGACGACTGGGAGCGGCTGCGGATTGCCCACGGCGTGGCAGAGAGCGGCAGTGACTACGCGCTGGGCGAGGCCTTTCCCCATGACGTGCTTCTCGACCAGAACGGCGGCGTGGGGCTGCGCAAGGGATGCTATGTCGGCCAGGAGGTCGTCTCACGCATGCACCACCGCGGCACGGCACGGCGGCGGCTGGTGATCGTGCGCGGCGAGGATCCCCTCCCCGCCCCCGGCAAGGAATTGACCGCGGAGGGGCGCGCCCTCGGCAAGCTCGGAACGGTGCAGGGCGCCGACG
>NZ_JBHSUM010000129.1:0-11925 GCF_042660605.1 Nitratireductor sp. GCM10026969 | reverse complement strand
CGGCGCCGATGTCGGCTGCGCGGCCTGCTCCACCGGCCGCGCCTTCGGCTCCGGCGTCGGCGGGGCGTCAAGATCGGTATCCGCCTCGCCCACCGTCTGCGCGTTCTCCACCGGGTCCGGCCGCTGGGTCGGCATCGGGGCCGGTCGTTTCTCGGCCGGAGCCTCCTTCGCGCCTTCCTGTACCTGCGTGAGATCGCCGACGGGAATGATGTCGACCGGCAACGCCTCGACATCGGCCACTTCATAGGCACGCGGTCCCGACAGCGAGAAAAGCCCGACGCCGAGGAGGATCGCATGCAAGGTGACCGATGTGGCGAGACCGGCCTTCATGGAAATCAGCTGTCCTGTTCCTGGAGCGTGACCAGACCGAGATTGCGGAAGCCTGCGGCCGAGATGCGCGCCATCACGCGCATGACCGTTCCGTAGTCGGCCGCCCTGTCGCCGCGCACATAGATGCGTTCATCGTAGCCGGCCTGGGCGATCGCCTGAAGCTTCGCCACCACCTCGTCGATCGGGACTTCCGTTTCCTGCAGGTAGATACGCCCTTCATTGTTGACGGAGATGGTGATCGGCTGGGTCTCGGAATTCAGCGCCTCGGCCCGGGTCTCCGGCAGATCGATCGGCACGCCCACCGTCAGCAGCGGGGCGGCGACCATGAAGATGATGAGCAGCACCAGCATCACGTCGACGAAGGGCGTGACGTTGATTTCCGACATCAGCGCGTGCCGGCGCCCGCGGCGCCTGCGCCCGTTACCGCCCCCGCGGGCGGAGGCCACCGACATCCCCATCAGGCGTACTCCTCTGCCCTGGCTTTCGGCGCCACCTTCTCATCGATTTGCCGCGAGAGTATGGCGGAAAACTCGTCGGCGAAGCCCTCCATGCGCGCGCTCAGCCGGCCGGCGTCCGCCGTCAGCTTGTTGTAGGCGATGACGGCGGGAATGGCCGCGAGCAGGCCCATGGCGGTGGCCAGCAGCGCCTCGGCGATACCCGGCGCCACCACGGCCAGGTTGGTCGATTTGGAGCCGGCGATGGCCTGGAAGGAGGTCATGATGCCCACAACCGTGCCGAACAGGCCGATGAAGGGAGCGGAGGAACCGATGGAAGCAAGAAAGCCGAGGCGGCCCTCGAGGCGTTCCATCTCGCGCGCCAGCGCCAGGTCCATCGCCTTGTCGACGCGTGTCTGCAGGCCGAGCGGCGAGCGCGCACCCTTTTCGAACGACTTCTTCCATTCGCGCATGGCGGCAACGAAGATCGAGCCCATGCCGCTGGTCTTGCGTTCCGAAAGCGTACGATAAAGCTCTTCCAGCGACTGGCCAGACCAGAAAACCTGCTCGAAACGGTCGAGCGCGACACGCATGCGCGCATAGGCGACCAGCTTGTCGACGATGATCGCCCAGGTCCAGATCGACGCCCCGAGCAGGCCGATCATGACCAGCTTCACCACCCATCCCGCTTGCCAGAACAGCGCCCAGATGGACAGATCCCCACCCGGCGCGGTGAGCGCTACACTTTCCATGGATAAACGTCCTCGTAAAATCTGGGCAGCATCTCTGTGCCGTTCCGTCCGCCCGCGCGCCTGCACCACTTCGCGGAAGCCGCAGTGTCCCCCGCGGGCCTCAGCGCGCCTTTTTCCGTTAAAATTTGGTCAAAGGAAGGCGCGAAGAGGCCCCGTGGCACCATGAAGCTTATGGTCCTTCATGGTTAACGTGGTGTTACGGAGTCGCGAATATTTGCACGGAAGTCCCGTTTTACTCGGGCTGGCGCAGAAACGCCGCCGCCCATTCCCTGGGGAAGCGCCGTGGCTTGCCCGACGCGCCGATGATCGCCGCTTCCACGTTCGCCGCGACGAGCAGTTCCCCCTGCCGCGTCAGTTGTTGCACCATGAAGATGCGCGCGCCGGAGATCCGCTCCACCCTCGTGTCGACCGTAATGATGTCGTCTATGCGCGCGGGCTGGCGGAAGTCGATCTCCATGCGCCGCACCACCCAGGAAAGCTTCTCGCCATGCTTGCCGTCGGCAAGCTCCGTGTGATGCACGCCGGCCAACCGCAGGAAATCCGAGCGCCCTCGCTCTAGGAATTCGAGATAGCGGGCGTGATAGACCACACCGGTGAAATCCGTGTCGGCGAAATAAACCCGCGCCATCAGGCGATGGCCTTCAGACGTCAGAGCGCCGCTGAGGCCTGCCGTGAGATCGTCGCCGCGATCGGTCATGCACCGTTGCCCTCCGATTGACCCGTTCTGCGGTGGGGCCGGTTCAGGCATCGATCCTCGAATCCATGCCCGACCACCGACAATCCATCGGCATCAACGGCAACGCGCACTATTCCTCCTCCTGGAACAGGCTGATCTGCGCCTGGGTGATCTCCCGCGGCGCCTCCAGCCCCAGATGCTTCCATGCCCTTGCGGCCAGCACCCGCCCGCGCGGCGTGCGCTGGATAAAGCCCTGCTGGATGAGATAGGGCTCGATGATGTCCTCGATGGCGTCGCGCGGCTCCGAAAGCGCGGCCGCGATGGTCTCGATGCCGACCGGACCGCCGCCGAAGTTTTCCACGATCATGGTGAGATAGCGCCGGTCGAGCTGGTCGAGGCCGAGCGCATCCACTTCCAGCCGCGACAGCGCGTCGTCGGCGACCGGCCGCGTCACCTTTTCCGCCCCCGCCACGGAGGCGAAATCGCGCACCCGGCGCAGAAGCCTGCCGGCAATGCGTGGCGTGCCGCGGGCGCGCCGGGCGATCTCCTCGGCACCGTCTTCCGTCAGCGGCAGGCCGAGAATACGGGCGCCGCGCGTGACGATCGCCTGCAGTTCCTCCACCGTGTAGAATTCGAGCCGGACGGGAATGCCGAAACGGTCGCGCAGCGGCGTGGTCAAAAGGCCGAGCCGCGTCGTCGCCGCCACGAGCGTGAACTTGGCGAGATCGATCTTCACCGAGCGCGCAGCCGGCCCCTCGCCGATGATGAGGTCGAGCTGGTAATCTTCCATGGCGGGGTAGAGGATCTCCTCCACCGCCGGGTTCAACCGGTGAATCTCGTCGATGAAGAGCACGTCGCGCTCTTCCAGGTTGGTGAGCAGCGCGGCGAGATCCCCCGCCTTGGCGATCACCGGGCCCGATGTGGCGCGGAAATTGACGCCGAGTTCGCGCGCCATGATCTGCGCCAGCGTTGTCTTGCCGAGTCCCGGCGGTCCAACGAAGAGTACATGGTCCAATGCCTCGCCGCGCCCGCGCGCCGCCTCCACGAAGACCTTCAGGTTCGCCCGCGCCGCCTTCTGCCCGACGAACTCGCCGAGCGTCTGCGGCCGCATGCCGGCATCGACATCCTCGCCACGCTGGTCGGCCGAGATGAGGCGGTCGGCCTCGCTCATGTGAGAAGCTCCATTCCAGGCACCGATTCATCGTCACGCGTGAAAAGTCGGACGACCACACCGGTATCAACGCCGAGCACGCAGGCGCTCGTATCTTTCCGTTGCGGCTTCGGCAATCGACTCGTTCATATCCTCGATCGACACCGCCTTGCGGACCGGACCGTACAAGGTCCCGGCGAGATCGAGCACACTCCTGTTTTTCGGCACAAGCACGATCTTCCCGTCGACAATTTCATAGCCGGCGCTTCGATTCCCATTTCCTTGTCCCCGGCCGGGCCACTTACCATCCAATAGTAAGGAACACCGCGCTTAACAAGGAAGATCCCAGGCCCCTTACCGCGCCAACTCCTTCAATCCCAGCCGGATCAGCGTTCCGGCATCCGCCCCCTCGCCCGCCGTCTTCAGCGCCGCGGCCACTGCGTTGGCGGCCATGTCGCGCGAATAGCCGAGATTGGCGAGCGCCGAGACCGCGTCTGCGACCGGCGCCGGCGCCGCGTTTTCGCCGAGGTCCTGCTTGAGCCCGATCGTCTGCGCCGCCTCCCCGGCATAGGCGGGCGCCTTGGTCTTCAGTTCCGTCACGATCCGCTCGGCCACCTTGCGGCCCACGCCCGGCGCGCGGGCCACCATGGCCGCGTCCTTGAGCGCGATGGCGTTGGCGAGTTCGGCCGGGGAAAGCGTCGACAAGACCGACAGCGCCACCTTGGCGCCGACGCCCTGGACGTTGTTCTGCAGGAGCCGGAACCATTCGCGCTCCAGCGCGCTCCGAAACCCGTAGAGGCGGATCATGTCCTCGCGCACATAGGTCTCGATGAACAGCGTCACGGCCGTCCCCACTCCTTCGAGCGCGGTGAGCGTGCGAGCCGAACAGTGCGCGACATAACCGACCCCGCCCACGTCGACGATGCAATGATCCTCGCCGATCTCGTCGACGATGCCCTTCAGCTTGCCGATCATTTCAACGCCTCAAGGGCAAGGCGAGCGGTCGCGGACTGCCGATGATGGGCGTGGCAGATGGCGATGGCGATGGCGTCCGCCGCGTCGTCGGTGTCGAAACGCGCCCTGGGCAAAAGCACCTTCACCATCATGTGGATCTGCTTCTTGTCTCCATGGCCGACGCCGATCACCGCCTTCTTTACCGCGTTGGGCGCGTATTCGGCCACCCGCAGCCCCGCGCGCGCCGGCACCAGCATGGCGATGCCGCGCGCCTGGCCGAGCTTCAGCGTGGCGGCGGCGTCCTTGTTGACGAACGTCGCCTCCACCGCCGCTTCCTGCGGCATGTGCGCATGCAGCACGTCTGCAAGACCGTCGTGGAGCTGGCAAAGACGCGAGGCGAGGTCGGCCTTGTCGTCGGAGCGTACGGTCCCGGCATGCACGAAGCGCAGCGAATTGCCCAGCGCCTCGAGAACCGCCCAGCCGGTGCGCCTGAGCCCCGGGTCGATGCCGATGATGCGAATCGCTTCTGCCATGGCCACACCATAGCTACGGCCCGCACCAATGCCAGCGCGAAGCACCGTCCGTGCCGCGTTTGGCGATCAGTTCCGGCCGAAGGCCGTTTGCAAGAGCGTGATCTGATCGGAGACGGGATTGAAGGCGAAGGTCTCGTCGACCGGCGGCTCCGTGTCCGCGCCGCCGTAGATCGCCTCGTCCATGCGCCGCACCAGCGCCTCCAGGCGCAGGGACCGCCGTACCAGACTGCGGAAGGTTTCCGGGAGTTCGCTCCAGCCGGGCGCGTCCGCCTGCGACGAGGCCGTGTCGAGCCGCACCTTGGCCTTTTCGGCCGCGACCTGCTCCCGCGTCATCTCGCCGGAATTGGCCGCCCGTTGCAAGAGCAGCCAGGAGGCAAGCTGCATCAGGCGCGTCGTCAGCCGCATGGACTCGGCCGCATAGAGCCCGGCCGCCACGCGCGGCAACGTCTTGGCCGCAACCCTGCCTTCGCCGTCGAGATATTCGGCCGCCTCTTCAACGAGCCCCATGCCATCGTTGTAAAGCGGCTTGAAGGAATCCGTGAAGATCCGCCTTTCAGCCAAGCTGACCGGATTCGCGGCACCCGTACTCCCGGTGATCATCCGTGATACGCCCCACCAAGTTTCAACGGCACCGGGGGAGCCCCGATGCGCTATATGTCTGTCCACGTCCCGCGATGGAAAATGCCTTTCAAGGAACCCGAAGGCAAGCCCCCGCTTAACGAACGGTTAACAGCAGTTGGGGACAAAAAAAGAGCCGCGGATGGCGGCTCTCAGGAGTTTAACAGGGAGGCGTCAAACAGAATGGCTCCAGCCACTCGGTAAGAATCCAGATCACTGGATACGCACAGTAAACGCACGTAAAGCTTAACAAGCTCTTAACGAACACCGGATTCTTTGATTAAAAAACGCCTTTCGATGCGATTTTTCCCCTAGAGCGACTTGGCCTGCTCGCGCAGTCGGAACTTCTGTATCTTGCCCGTGGAGGTCTTCGGGATCTCGGCGAAGATCACGTGCCGGGGACATTTGAAGGCGGCCAGGAGCTGCCGGCAATGGGCGATGATTTCCTCCGCGCTCGCCTCCCGCCCCGGCTTCAGTTCGACGAAGGCAACCGGGGTCTCGCCCCATTTGTCGTCGGCGCGCGCCACCACGCCGCAGGCGGCGATTGCCGGGTGCCTGTAGAGCGCCTCCTCCACCTCGATAGACGAAATGTTCTCGCCGCCGGAAATGATGATGTCCTTGGACCGGTCCTTGAGCTGGAGATAGCCGTCCCGGTGCAGAACGCCGAGGTCGCCGGAATGGAACCAGCCGCCGGCGAAGGCCTTCTCCGTCGCCGCCTTGTTCTTGAGATAACCCTTCATGACGATGTTGCCGCGGAACATCACCTCGCCGAGCGTCTCGCCGTCGGCAGGCACCGGCCGCATGGTCTCCGGGTCCATGACGGTCAGATCCTCGAGCGCTGCGTAGCGCACGCCCTGGCGTGCCTTGCGCGCGGCCTGCCCCGGCCCGTCGAGACCGTCCCATTCCGTATTCCACTCGTTCACCACGGCCGGCCCGTATGTCTCGGTCAGCCCGTAGAGATGGGTGACGGCGAAACCGGCCTCGGCCATGCCCGCCAGCACGGCTTCGGGCGGCGGCGCCGCCGCGGTGTTGAAGATGACGGTCTGCGGGAAGGTGCGCTTGTCCGATTCGTCGGCATTGATCAGCGTGGACATGACGACCGGCGCGCCGCACAGATGCGTCACGCGATGGTCGGCGATGGCATCGTACATGGCCTTTGCCCGCACCCAGCGCAGGCACACATGGGTGCCCGCCTGCAGGGCCAGCGTCCACGGGAAGCACCAGCCGTTGCAGTGGAACATGGGCAGCGTCCACAGATAGACGGGATGGCGGCCAAGCCCGGCATGGATGGTGTTGGAATAGGCCATCAGCGTCGCCCCGCGGTGATGGGAGACCACGCCCTTGGGATTGCCGGTGGTGCCGGAGGTGTAGTTGAGCGCGATCGCGTCCCATTCGTCATCCGGCATAGACCAGGCGAAATCCGGCTCGCCCGCCTCGACGAAGACGTCGTAATCCTCGCTGCCGATGCACTCCCCCTTCGGATACGGCGCGTCGGCCGGATATTCCGGATCGTCGCAATCGATCACCAGCGGGTTCACCCTGGCTTTCGCCAGCGCCTCCTTCATCACCCCCGAGAACTCGCGGTCGACGATGACGACCTTGCTGTCGGCGTGGTCGAGCTGGAAGGCAATGACGGCCGGGTCCAGCCGCGTGTTGATCGAGTGCAGAACGGCCCGCGTCATCGGCACGCCGAAATGCGCCTCCAGCATGGGCGGCGTGTTCGGCAGCATCACCGAGACCGTGTCGCCCTTGCCGATACCGCGCCGGACAAGCGCCGAGGCCAGCCGCCGGGCGCGCTCCCAGAAGAGGCTGTAACTGCGCCGCAGCCGGCCGTGGATGACGGCCGGATGGTCCGGAAACGTCATCGCCGCCCGCTCCAGGAACGTGATCGGTGTTAGCGGCTGGAAGTTGGCCGGATTGCGGTCGAGATCCTGCTCATAGGGGTTCGTGCTCAACGTGTTTCCTCCCTCCACGTCGTGACGATTTTAACCACAGGCGGGTTCGTCTCACCAGTCCCAGAGGCTCGCTACGCCGTCATGGATGAGCTTGAGTGAAATGATCAGCATCATTGCGTACATGAAAGGGTAGAAGACCTGCGGCTTCATGCGCTTGACGACCCACACCCCGGCCAGGGTCGCGAGCGGCGCGAGCGGTGAAAGCACAAGCGAGGCGGTGAGGTTCGTGGCGTCGAACTGGCCGAGGGCGAAATAGGGAACGAGCTTCACGGCATTGACGACGGCGAAGAAGACGACGCTGGTGCCCGTATAGACCCGAGGATCGTGCTTCAGAGGCAAGGCGTAGATCTGGTAGGGTGGCCCGCCCGCATGCGCCACGAAGCTGGTGAAGCCGGCCACACCGCCCCAGAAGAATCCCTTCACCGGCTTCTGCGGTGCCGCGCGCTCGCCGGTGAAGAGCTTTTGGCGCACCCAGCGCAGGAAGAACAGGAGCGTGATGACGCCGACGATCAGCCGCACATGGCCGTCGGTCACGACGGCCGCCGTCATCCAGCCGATGGTGATGCCGACGAGCGCGCCCGGCAGCATGATGGCGAGCACCCGCCGGTCGAAATAGCCGCGCCAGGCCCACAGCGAAACGACGTCCATGACGATCAGGATCGGCAGCAGGATCGCGGCCGCCTGCACCGGCGGCACCACCAGCGCGATCAAGGGAACGCCCAGCAATGCCATGGCCCCGCCGAACCCGCCTTTCGACAGGCCGACCAGAATGACGGCCGGAATCGCGGCCATGTAGAATAGCGGATCGCCGAGAATGGGAGTCATGCTCAAGAAGGATCAACGTTTCGGCCGACATAGACCGCGCGCCGCCGCTTGACGAGGGGCTGGATGAAGAATCCAAGATCCTTGTCGCCCGCGCGCCCCTCCGCTATGCCGCAATCAGACCAAAATGGGCGGCCAGAAGGAGAGCCGGGCAATGGAAATCCATGAGTGAAACCAGCACACCCAACCGCTGCCGCCTCGTGCTCATCGCCCCGCCAACGGGCGAGGGCATGCTCGAGCGCGTCGACAGCGCGCTTGCCGGCGGAGACGTCGCTTCGCTCGTCATTCCCGCCTACGGCGCCGACGAAGCAGCCTTCCAGGAACATGCGGAGCGGCTGACCCGAATGGCGCAGGCCCGCGGCGTTGCCGCCATTATCGCGGGCGAGCCGCGCATGGCCGCCCGTGTCGGCGCCGATGGTGTCCACATCGAAGGAACGAAGGCGGAGCTTGCCGAGGTGATTGGCAAGCATCAGGCCAAGATGATGGTCGGCTGCGGCGGAGCGAAGAACCGCGACACCGCGCTGGAACTCGGCGAGACGCAGCCCGATTACATTTTTTTCGGTCGTTTCGGCTATGACGGCAAACCTGAGCCGCACCCGCGCAATCTTGCGCTGGGCGAATGGTGGTCGCAGTTGGTGGAGATTCCCTGTATCGTGCTCGCCGGCGCCGATATCGCCTCGGTGGACGATGTCGCGCGGACCGGTGCGGAGTTCGTCGCCCTGGGCAACGCCGTCTTCGCCGCCGGCGCCGATCCGGCGCAAATGGTCGCAGAGGCAAATGCGCGGCTCGACACGCACGCACCGAGATTGGACGATCTGGCGAAATGAAGCCAAAGCAGTTCCCGCCCATCCGCCTCGTCGTCTTCGCGCTGGCCGCAGTCGTGGCCTGGTCCGCCGCCCCCGCGCAGGAGGTGGACGGGACGGAAAGCGGCGCCGAGGAGCAGCAGGAGGCTCCCTTCGAGCTGAAGCGGCCCACCCTGGAGAACGTCGATCCCCGGCGCTTCGGTAAACGGGAGGATGCCGCCTTCGGCGCGTTTCAGCGCGGCTACTACCTCACCGCCCTGAAGCTCGCCCGTCCGCGCGCCGAGGCCGGCGATCCCGCCGCGCAGACCCTGATGGCGGAGATTTATGCCCGTGGGCTGGGGGTCGCCAAGGACGTGGAGAAGGCGGCTGAACTGTACGCCGAGGCGGCCAAGCAGGGCATACCGGAAGCGCAGATGCAGTATGCGCTGATCCTCATCGACGGCAGCCTCGTGGAGAAGGATCCCGAACAGGCCCTGACGCTGATGCGCAGCGCGGCGGAAGCCGGCGAGCCGCTCGCACAGTTCAATCTTGCGCAGATGATGATGGAGTCGGGCTCCTCGGTCGACGAGGCGGTGAGATGGTACGAGCGCGCCGCCTCAGCGCGCCTGCCCGACGCGCAATATGCGATGGCGCAGATCCATACGCACGGCGTCGGCCACAAGCAGCAGGACGAAGCCGAAGCGCTCCGCTGGCTGCGCAAGGCGGCGCGCCAGAACTACGACACCGCCCAGCTCGACCTCGGCACCTGGCTGGTCGAGGGGCGAGGCGGAAAGGCCGATCCGAAAAAGGGCTTCGCATGGCTGAAGCGCGCGGCCGAAAGCGGCAACGTCGCCGCCCAGAACCGTGTCGCCAAGCTCTACCGAGCCGGCATCGGCGTCGAACCCGACCCTGTGCTTGCTGCCGCATGGTATATCCTGGCCCGCCGCGCCGGTCTGGAAGATCCCGAAATGAAGGACTTCATGGCGGGGCTCACCGACGAAGAGCTGAAGGAAGCCGTCGAGCGGGCCAATCGGCTGCGGTGAGCGAAAACAGGACAACGAGAGCCCGCTTGCTTTTGGTCGGCGCTTTTTTCATTGCCGCACCGGCCGACTGCCTCGCCCCACTCGCCTACTCCCCTGATCGCCGCGTCTTGCCTACACACCCGTTTTATGTTCTTGGAAGCTCCGGCCCGCGCCTGCGCGACGCACGAACACATCAGGACAGGTCAGGATGAAGATCAACGGCAATGAAATCCGGCCCGGAAACGTCATCGAGCACAATGGCGGTCTCTGGGTGGCTGTGAAGACCAACCACGTCAAGCCCGGGAAGGGCGGCGCCTACAATCAGGTCGAGATGAAGAATCTCATCGACGGCACGAAGCTCAATGAGCGCTTCCGTGCCGCCGAGACGGTCGAGAAGGTGCGCCTGGAGCAGAAGGAGTTCACCTATCTCTACGAGCAGGGGGACGCCCTGGTCTTCATGGATTCGGAAACCTACGAGCAGCTCGAGCTGCAGAAGGACTTCGTCGGCGACCGTGCCGCCTTCCTGCAGGACGGCATGACCGTGACCGTCGAGCTCTATGAGGAAAAGCCGATCGGCATCTCCCTGCCGGACCAGGTGACGCTGGAGATCGCCCAGGCCGACCCGGTGGTGAAGGGGCAGACGGCGGCCTCCTCCTACAAGCCCGCGGTGATGGAGAACGGCGTGCGCGTGATGGTGCCGCCCTTCATCAGCTCCGGCGAGAGGATCGTCGTCGATACCAACGAAATCACGTATGTGCGCCGCGCCGACTGAGGGCGCGCGCCATCCCAACCACGCATAGGATCGTTCATGCCGCGTTCGGCCATCATCAATGTCATGGTTCAGGCCGCCATGAAGGCGGGACGCTCGTTGGCGCGTGACTTCGGTGAGGTGCAGAACCTGCAGGTCTCGCTCAAGGGGCCGGGCGACTACGTCAGCCAGGCCGACCGCCGCGCCGAGGAAATCGTGTACGCAGAGCTGTCCCGGGTGCGCCCGGGCTATTCGTTCCTGATGGAGGAGCGCGGCGTGGTGGAAGGCGACGATCCCCAGCATCGCTGGCTCGTCGACCCGCTCGACGGCACCACGAACTTCCTGCACGGCATCCCCGTCTTCGCCGTTTCCATCGCGCTCGAGCGGCAAGGCCAGCTCGTGGCCGGCGTCGTCTACAACCCGGTCATGGACGAGCTTTATACGGCCGAGCGCGGCGCCGGCGCTTTCTTCAACGACCGGCGCATGCGCGTCGCCGCCCGCACGCGGCTGTCGGACGCCGTTCTCGGCACCGGCATTCCGCATCTGGGCCGCGGCAATCACGGCCAGACGCTCCTCGACATGCGCAACGTTATGGGCGAGGTATCGGGCATCCGCCGCCTCGGCTCCGCTTCGCTCGATCTGGCCTATGTCGCGGCCGGACGTTTCGACGGCTTCTGGGAAGACGCGCTCTCGCCATGGGATATCGCCGCGGGCGTCCTGATGATTCGCGAGGCCGGCGGCTACGTTACCGACAGGAGCGGCAATCACGATGTCCTCGAGGCCAGTTCGATCGTCGCCGGCAACGAAACGATCCACCGCGCACTCCTCAAAGCGCTTCAGAAGAAGCCCGCCTGACCCTTCCTGCCGTGGTCGCGTATTGCCGGCCCGAAGCCTCGATGGCATCGCCCGTCGTTTCGGGCGGCCTCCAGCCGAAGACCTGCATGAAATTTGAGGGATCGACCGTCAGATCGCCCAGCAGGGTCTCGGCGAGTTGTCCGCGCCCGGCGGCGCGCAAGCCAAGCCGCATGATGGACGGCGGGAAGGGCAAAAGGCGCGGCGGCCGGCCCATTCCCGCCCGCAGCCGGGTGAGGATCGTGCGCAGCGAAACCTGCTCGCGGTCGGCGATGTCGTAGGTGCCGCTGCCCCGGC
>NZ_JBHSUM010000128.1:0-11937 GCF_042660605.1 Nitratireductor sp. GCM10026969 | reverse complement strand
GATGGCCGTCGCGACGGCCTGTTCGTGCGCCGGATCGCGCACGGCGAAATAGGCGCAGATCGCGAAGGCGGTGACGGCTGGCGCGACCTTCTCCAGCCACGGTGCCAACGGCGCGGTGTCGAGCGGGCGCTCGTTGCCCAGACCGTCATGTCCGCCGGCAAGGAAGAGCACGGGGTCCCGCCCGAGCGCCTGGCGCAGTCCGTCGCGTGCCAGATCGGCCTCCTCGAAACCGATCATCACCAGCCCCACGCGCCCGCCCTGGCCTTCTACCAGGGCATTGGTGGCGAGCGTGGTCGACATGGAGACGAGGCCGATTCCACGCCCCCCGGTTCCGGGGGCCAGCACCTTGTCCACCGCTCTGGCAATCCCCACGGCAAGGTCGTGCCGCGTGGTCAGCGCCTTGGCCTTGGCCATCACGCCCGCGGCCTCGTCGTAAAGAACCGCGTCGGTGTAGGTGCCGCCCGTATCGATGCCGAGGAGAAGCGGCGCGTTTGCGGTGTCGGGGTGCTGCATTCCTGTCGTGGCCGGACCTGTTGCGTCAGCCGGGCTGTAGCCCAGACCGGAGTGCCGGGGAAGCCCGCAAATGGAGAAGGCCGCCCCGGCGCGAACCGGGGCGACCTTCCGCTGTCAGCCCTGGGAGGATAGGGGCTTCAGCTCACCGGAATCATCGGTGGCTACTCGCGATCCGTTCTCGGCGGATCGTCATGCACCTAACCATCGAGAGGATTCCCGGTTCCGCAATTTTCTTACGGAGGAAAAATTGCAGCGCGGGAGCCTGCCAGGCCGGCGAGGAAGAAGCGGGCTACCGTGAGCCGGGCGGCAACGATGCGGGGCAGGTCACGAAACCATTGTCGCCGAAAGCACGCGAGGCAAGCCCGTTGTGGTGCAGTTCCCAGAGAGGGGCGTCTGATGGAACCTATGCGGTTCGCTGGGGTTAGGTGCACCGTAGAATGGGAGAGCCCCATGCATTCCATCATATATCTTATCGGCCTCATCGTGGTGATCCTCGCGATCCTGTCCTTTCTCGGATTGGCGTAGGGAGCGTTCAGATGGCGAGCAGTTCGCAAGACCAGCGGCAAAACCGCAGCGCAGGCTCCGGCACGGCGGAGACGATGCAGGATTCGGCCGCCGAAATGGGAACGGATATGAAACAGGAAGCGCTCGACCAGGCCGATGAGGCGAAACGGCAAGCCTCCGACAGCCTGCACGGATTTGCCGAGGCCATCCGCCGCGCCAGTGCGGAACTGGCAGAACAGGACCAGGGCCCGGCCGCGCAGCTTCTCGGCCAAGCGGCGGGCGGGCTGGAGCAGTTCTCCAGCGCACTCGGGCGAAAGCAGTTCGACGAGATGATCCGCGACGTGCGGCGTTTCGGGCGCGAGCATCCCGGGGCATTCCTCGCGGGCTCGGTCCTGGTCGGCATGGCGCTGGGACGGATCGCGCAGAGCAGCGTGTCGGACACGACGCAGTCTGCCCGCACCAGCAGAGACGACCCGCGCGACAGCACTGCCAACCACCTCGGAGGAGGTCGCCATGAATCTTAAGGCCGAAGCACGCGGGATCACCACATTGATCTCCGACTTTGCTGATCAGGCTGCCACGCTCGTGCGTACGGAGTTCCGTCTGCTGCGTACGGAGATGTCGGAGAAGATCGATCAGGTGCGCAACGGGGCGATCGAGGTCCTCGCGGGAGGTGTCTGCCTGCTGGCGGCGCTCCTGATCCTGCTGCAGGCGCTGGTTGTGGCGCTGGCCGAGCTCGGCCTCGGAGCCGGGTGGGCTTCCCTCCTCGTGGGCGTGGTCGTCGCCGTCCTGGGCGCGTTCCTGGTGCGGCGTGGCACGTCCAACATGGCGACGGCAAATCTGATGCCCGACCGCACTCAGGAGCAGGTTGCCGAAGATGCGCGGACAATGAAGGAACACATACGATGACACCGAGATCGGCGGCCGAACTGGAACGCGAGGCGGAGGCGGCCCGCGACCGAATGATCGACACCGCGCATAAGATCCAGGACAGGCTGACACCTGGTCGGATCATCGACGAGGTCGGCTCCTATTTCAGAGATTCGGACGGGGCCACCGCGGTTCACAATCTGAAGAACCAGATCCGCGACAATCCCCTTCCGCTTGCACTGATCGGCACCGGGGTTGCCTGGCTTATCATGGGAAGCGGGGCGGGCACCGCCCAGGCGCGGCGGGAGCACGCCGCAGAGCCGGACGCTTCGGATACGGACGCGATGTGGCAGGACACCCACGGCTTGCCGCGAACGGGCGTGGCACCGGTTCCGAAGAGCGGGCAGGGGCAGCCATCGGTGAAAGACAGAGCCGGTGGCGCGATGCATGCCGCTTCCCGAGCCGCGGGATCGGTGGGGGAGAAGTTCGGCTCCGCCTACGCGTCCGCCGCGGAAAGCGCCTCCGGGGCGACCCACTCGATGGCCGAGGGCGGGCAGCATATCGGGCAACGGGCGCGCGGCGCCGGCCGCTCGGCGGTGGACGCAGGCACGCGCGCGCAGAGGGCGATCAGCCACACGCTTCGCCAGGAGCCAATTATCATAGGCGCAGTGGGGATCGCACTTGGCGCAGCCATAGGCGCCTTCATGCCGCGGACGCGGGCGGAAGAGGAATATCTGCAACCCTACGAGGACAGCGTGCGCGGTCGCATGCAGGAGACGGCCAGACATGGCCTCGACAGCGCCAAGGACGTCGCTTCAAAGGCCTATAGCGCAGGCAAGGAAGAGGCGGAACGCCAGAAGGCTGGGGGCCAGGATACGGGCGCCGCGGGTCAACAGGCGACCGGCAGACCCAGCAAGGCGGCCGGCAGCACAAGCCGCCGCAGCGCCGGGGGAAGCACTAGCAAAAACACACGCTAGCGCAGCAGCCCAACTTTCCCGTCAGAAACCTCGTGCGCCCCGGGAGACCCTCTCGGAAGGAAGAATTGCAGAGAGGCGGAGGCGGCGACGCGGCTGATGGCAGTCCTTGCCTGTGTACGCAGTCGCGCAGCCGCACATGAGCGGCCCGAGACATGAGTGACGTCTGTACCGGACATGGGCAACACTTTGGCTTTTGCCGGAGGTGTTAATGCCGTGCAGGATGATTGTTCGTGGCGCGGCTTTTGGATGGGGCGCAGATGAGCGATGTGCGCCGGGCGTCCGAGAACTGGCATAGATTCAAGATTGATGCAGCGGAACGGTTCGGTTATGTAGACCGTGCGGGCCGCTACTGCCCCCGCACCCGTAGCTCAGCTGGATAGAGCGCTGCCCTCCGAAGGCAGAGGTCACAGGTTCGAATCCTGTCGGGTGCGCCAAATACCGCCGATTACCCTCCGCAATACGCTATAGCCGCCGAGCGTACGCCCTTGCATCTGGTAGAGGACGGCCCGCGCGCAGAAAAGCGTAGAAAACGGCGGCGTTCGGCGGAGAAATTCGAATCGCTTTCGGTCGAATGATTGCCACACGAATACGTTGAGGCCTGGTATGGCGGGAATGCGCCCCAATATCGGTCATTCCAACGGTCTCGACGGTGCACCAAAAGCGGACATCGCCAGCGACCACGCTGGAGGTCGTGGTCGCACCAGGAACAGGATTTAGCAGCGTTGTGAGAGAGACGAAGATCTTCGCGCGGCCAAAGCCACGCTCGTAATCCGTGGCGCCAATCCGCGAGGTCGTTGATTCAATGCGTCGGCCGCCGACGCTTTCACCGACATGAGTGGAAAAGTACTGGTTATTGACCCTTCGAATCCTCGCGTCGGCGACAGCTACGATAATGGTGGGTCGAACGATGTGAGAGAGACAGACATACAGACGTTTTCGGCCGAATTACTCATCCTTCGGTGGCAGGAGACCCGACAAGGTCCATGTTGGAAATGGCAATTGGCGGCATAGAAGCAACCCGGGTACACCTTGGCCAGGCCGCCAAACCGTCTCATTACGCTGGACCACCTCTGTGTTGCTTATGCCACAGGTCCAAGAAATGTGTTCCGCTTCTGTAGAGGGAGCCGGGCACTGGTGGCCACTCCAGTTTTCGCACATGCCCATGAAAAACTTGACGAAAACAATCATCAATCCTTGAGGACGGGGCACCTGCCACCGCCATCACTCGGCGGATCAGCTTAAACCGTTGCCATTGCTGCAAGATTCAATTTTGCCTATGAGCGACTAGCCACGTGCTGACCTGTGTCAGCATGTCGGCATCATCTCCCGTTCTGGTTGGCAGTCGTCCCATGACAAGCACCAATATTCCTCCCAAAGCCGTGAAACCGATGTCACCGGACACATTCGGGCCGGATATGCCGTTGCCCGTTGCCGATCGTTCGTCCGTTGCTGCTGTCGAAATTCGCTGATGTGGGATCTTCAGAACCTTTTCGTGAAGCACGCACGCGAGATCGATCGTTCCTTGCGGCGTCGTGGCCATAGTCCCGAAACGGCGGCCGATCTGATGCAGGACGCCTTTGTGCGCCTGATGACGGCTGCGCCCAAGGGAACTGACCACAATCCGAGAGCCTATCTGTATCAGGTTGCCCGCAATCTTTCCGTGGATCTCCAACGCCGTGAACGCAGCGTGGAGCATGTCAACCTTCCGGAGGAAGAGTTCCAGCAGATCGCCGATCTGTCTCCAAGCCCGGAGACGATCGTCTATGACCGTCAGCGGGTGATGGTCGTCGAAAGGGCGCTGCAAGATCTACCCGAGCGCACGCGCCGGGCCTTCGAGATGCACCGCATGGGCGGCAAGACGCTGAACGAGGTGGCCGCCGAACTCGGGCTCTCGACGTCGCGTACCTGGACGTTGGTCCGCCACGCCTACCTTCATCTGCGCGCTTGCCTGAAGGACGAGGCGGCGTAGCCATCTGCACAGGCAGAAAATTGCCGCTTCCCGTTCGTTGCACATAATATAGGACGATATTCGACGCTCAGCCTTGGGACCGGCTGTATGACCGGGCGGGAACGATGCATCACGAGACGCCGGACAGCGACAGGCTCTTCGAGGAGGCGCTCGACCTCCTCATCCGCCTGCAGGACGACCCCGCGAACCCGGTCGCGCGCGACCTCATTCGGCGCTGGCGCGCGCGGAGTCCGGCGCATGAGGCGGCCTGGGTGGAAGCTTCCGAGATTCACGGCATGACGGGTGTGGTGCTGCAGGAGAAGCGCCAGTCCGGTCGTGCGGGGAAGGGAATTTCCCGCCGCAAGGTCATCCTCGGGGGAGCCGCCGGATTGGCTACGGCGGGCGCCGTACTCTACGGGCCGGAATTGCTTGTCCGCTCCAGGGCTGACCACATAACAACGACAGCGGAGTTGCGCCGCGTTACGCTCGCCGACGGAACCGATGTCACGCTCGGGCCGGACAGCGCCATAAAGGTACTCTTCCTGCCAGCTGCGCGTCGTGTCGAACTGCTTGCCGGCATGGCCTTCTTCGAGGTGGCGCCGGACAGCGCACGCCCGTTTCGGGCTGTGGCCGACGATATGACGGCAACCGCTCTGGGCACGGCCTTCGATGTCAGCAGGGACGCCGGTTTTTTCAATGTTGCCGTCAATCACGGCCTCGTCGCCGTGGCCATCAAGGACAGGTTTTCACTGCCCGAGGCGCGTCTTGGGCAAGGCGAATGGTTATCGTTCGACGAAAGCTCTTCCAGCGTGGAACGCGGCCAGCTCGACACTGACCAGGTCGCGGCATGGCGCGAGGGGATGATCGTCGCCGAGCGGGAAACCATTGCCTCCGTCGTTGCGAAGATCGGGCGCTGGCAAAAGGGACGCATTATGATCGCCGATCCGCGTTTCGGCGCACGCCGTATCAGCGGTGTGTTCGATCTCAACAATCCTATCGCGGCGCTCCAGGCCGTTGCCCATCCTCATGGTGGCAAGGTTCGTCAGCTCTCGCCCTGGCTCACCGTGATTTCCCCGATCTGAAAAAATAACATCAAAGGGAGAAAATCCGCGAACCCCGTTCGTTTTACGACAATAGGGGTTGGCATTAGCCGCTGCCAGACGTCCAGCCCTCCCAACAAAAGCGAAGCAGGGAGTGGACACGGCATGGGGCTGAGCAAAGGCGTCGACGCAACGAGGCATATTGGAAAGCAGTTGCTGATCACAGCAATTTTGGCGTCAACCGGAATCGGGACGATGACGGCCGCCATGCAAGGCAGGGCTCATGCGCAAGGCCAGCAGCAGACGGCATTCAATGTGCCGGCCGGCCCGCTCGCAAACGCGCTCGCCGCCTTCGGCCGGCAAGCCGGACTTCAGGTCACATATCTTCCGGAGATCGCCTCGGGCAGGCGCTCGCCCGGTGTTTCCGGCGCCGTCGCGCCCGGCAATGCTCTGGCGCGCATTCTGCAGGGAACGGGGCTGAGCTACCGTTTTACCAACGCCACGACGGTTAGCATTTACGATCCCTCAAGCGCGGATGCAGGCGCTGCTGCGGTTGATGACGGCTCGACCCTGCTGGACAGGCTTCAGGTGTGGGGCGAGAGCGCCTATGGCCCGGTGGATGGCTACAAAGCATCGCGCTCGGCCTCCGCTACCAAGACGGACACGCCAATCATCGAGATCCCGGCTTCGATCGAGGTGGTGTCGGCGCAGGTCATCGAGGAACAGGCGGCGCAGAACCTGAAGGACGTCTATGAAAATGTCAGCGGCGTTCAACAGGCGGGCAACACGTTGAACGCGCAGAGCGAGGTGTTGCCGATCATACGCGGTTTCGAGTCCTCGACATTGCTGCGCAACGGCATGCGGTCGACATCGGCAGGAACCGTCGATCTTGTGGATGTCGAGCGGGTGGAAGTGCTGAAGGGGCCGGGTTCCATTCTTTATGGCGCGCTCGAACCCGGCGGTGTCATCAACTACATCACCAAGAGGCCGCAGCAGACGGCAGCCTATAAGTTAAAGCAGGAGGTCGGCAGCTATGACTTCTATCGCGCCACCGCCGATCTGACAGGGCCTCTCACTGAAGACGGATCCTTGGCCTATCGCCTCAATGCCGCCTATACGAACAGCGGCTCCTTCCGCGATCATATGGATCTTGAGCGGGCCGCTGTGATGCCCAGCCTGCTGTGGACACCGACGGACCAGACGGAGGTGCTGTTCGATCTGTCCTGGACGCGCGAGAAACAACCCTATGACACTGGCATACCGTTGAGCGAGGACGGCGAACCGCTGGTTCCCATCAGCACCTTTGTCGGCAATCCGGATCTTGCCGGCCGGGACCTCAACAACTATTCGGCCAGCTATCAACTGACCCATGAATTCAACGACGTCTGGAGCATACGCAATCAGCTTCAGTTCCACCGCGCAGACAGCGAGAACGAATCCATCCGCTCGCGGGGCATAGGGAACATAGGCGGTGTCGAGGTTCTCGGCGTCCGCTACCAGCATGAGGAACGGACGGACGACGAATACCAGTTCGTGCTCGACGCGACCGCGAAATTCGCCACAGGCCCGGTGGATCACGAACTGCTTCTCGGTACGGACCTGACCTATCAGGAATTCGACTTCCGCCGGTTCCGGCAGAACCTGGCGCCGATCCCCATCGGCGACGACATGACGATCGATTTCGACCCGCCGGCAAGCCAGCCGAGGGACGTCGTTGCCGGCGAGACGCAATGGGCCGGGCTTTATGCGCAGGATCAGATGTCTCTGTTGGAGGACGGCCGGCTGAAGCTGCTGGTGGGTGGGCGCTACGACATCTACCATCTGGAAGGCGTGTGGGACGGCGTCGTGAAGCCTGATGTCGATGAGCAGGCGTTCACGGGCCGGACGGGGCTGCTCTATCAGTTCACCGACCAATATTCGGCCTATGCAAGCGTCAGCCAGTCATTCGAGCCGCACCGGGCAGACGTTATCGACCGGAACGGGAACCCGGTCTCACCTGAGGAAGGGCTGCAATATGAAGCAGGCATCAAGGCGTCGTTCCTCGACGACCGGCTGCTGGCAACCGCTTCGGTCTACCAGATCGAGAAGAAGAATGTTGCGGTCTGGGATGAGGCCTACTGGAGCGCGACCGGAGAAGACGCCTATTTTCCGGGCGTGAGGGAGCGCAGCCGCGGCTTCGAGTTCGACCTGACCGGGGCGTTGACCGACAATGTCAATGTTCTCGCCAACTATGCCTATACCGACAGCAAGGTTCTGGAAAATCCCGGCGATCCGGCTTCGGTCGGCGGCCCACTCGGCGGTGTGCCTCGCCACGCCGCGCGCTTGTGGCTGACCTATGATTTCGGCGAGAGCAGCCGGTTCAGCGGTCTCGGTTTCGGTGGCGGCGTGCGCTACGTTGGCACGAGGACCGCACAGTTCGACAGCAGCCTGGAACTCGATCCATATGTCGTTGCCGATGCGGCACTCTGGTACAATCTGGACAATATGAAGTTTGCCCTCAACGTGCGCAATCTTTTCGATAGGGAATACATCGCGCGCGCCAGCGACCGTGCCATCGCGCATCCCGGTGAACCTTTGACGGTCACAGGATCGTTATCCTTGCGCTTCTGATTGCCCCGGGCGCGCAATAAATGCTTGAGGCCAGCCGCAAGATCCTGTTCCGCATCCACGCCTGGATCGGCCTCAATCTCGGCTTCGTGCTGTTCGTCGTCTGCTTCTCCGGCACGATGGCGGTGTTCAGCCCGGAGCTGAAATGGCTGGCCGACCCCGCAGTGCGCGCGGAACCGCCGGCCGCCGGCCAACACGAGACAATCTCCTGGCAGGAGATGCACGACCGGGTTGCACAGACTTACCCGCACGCCACGGTCCTGTATCTGGTCGCTCCGCGGGGCGAGCGGTGGGTGGCGCGCGTCCTGATCGGCTATTCGCCTTCGGACGTAAGGTGGGTGCTGGTCGACCCGTATTCGGGTGAAATCCAGGGGCAGAGAAGCACCTTCGATCTCGTCAGCTTCTTTCGCATCTTCCACAAGCAGCTCTACATCGTTCCGGTGAATCTGTGGCTTCACGGCACGTTGATCACCGGCTTTCTGGCGATCCCGCTTTTGATCGGCGCAATCACGGGCCTCCTGTCGCTCAAGCGCTGGCGGCGGGCCTTCGTGACCCTGCGCACGGGCCGCAGCCGGCGGCTGTTCTGGTCGGACATCCATCGGCTGGCCGGCATATGGGCGCTTGTCGTCACCATTGTGCTGAGCCTGACAGGCATCTGGTATCTGGCCGCCAAAATCCTGCACGACAGCGGCAATCTCGTCGAGGAGGCGCCGCTCGTGCGCATGGACGCCGACATGCTGCGCGACCGGCCGGATACGCTGACGCCCCTGAATCTGGATCAGGCCGCCCGGCTGGCGCAAGCGGCCTATCCGGAGCTCGCCGTGACCGAAATCACCCTCCCGCTTCGTCCCGACGATCCCCTGGCCTTCACCGGCCAGGCAGCTGCATGGCTGGTGCGCGACCGGGCCAACCAGGTGCAGATGGACCCCTATACCGGCGCGGTGCTCAGCATCCGGCGGGCAGAGGAACTCGGGCCGCTCGAACGCTGGATCGAAACCGCCGATCCGCTGCATTTCGGAACCTTTGCGGGGCTGACCAGCCGCATCGTCTGGTTTGTCGCCGGCCTTTTCCTGTCCGGCGCCATCCTTGCCGGCCTCTACGGCGCTTGGCTGCGGCTGCGGCAGAACCGCAACAACGCGCGGGGCAGCAGGCTTGCCACGGCAATGGCGGTAGCCCCGACGGTGGCGCTGCTGGCGGCCAGCGCCTATGGCACCTGGGCCTTCGCCGGCGATATCCTGCGAACGGCCCAGCGTCCCGTCGGTATCGCGCCGTTGATGCAGGGCAAGCTCGGGCCGTGGGACGTATCGCTCACCGGGTTCAACCCCTCTTCCTCCCCGACCGCGCGCCGCACCGTGAGCATCGTCTTCGACGGCGCCGAGCGGCCGAATTTCGAGCAGGCCGTTTTCTGGTTCGGCGATCCGGACAATCCGGCGGCGGCCCGCCCGGCCCGGCGCCTTGCCGACCGGCTGCTGGTGCGCGGCGCCTGCCCGGAAGACGAGCGCCTGGATACATGTCGGCTGAATCTGAAAATCCGTGGATGGAGCGGCGAACACCATACGCTCGATGTCGAGCTACAGCCGTCATTGGCAAACGCCGTCTCCGATCTGCCGGTTGCCGACGGGGGAAGTACCGGCGAGTATGCCGTTATCGCTGTGTTTCTGCTGTGTATCCTGGTGCCGCTGATTGGTTGGGTCGGGATGCAACTCTCGATGAGCGTGTCGGGCCAACCGCCCTGGCATCTGCAAGGCATCTCCAACAGCGTAAAGGCGGCTTGCGGTCGTCTCCGGTCATCCAACTGATGGGCAGGAACGGCAGCTTATGTGGCGCTTCCTACTCGATCCAGAGGGCGAGACGGACGACAACACCGACCGGGTTCTTGTTAGGAAGACAGCCGGATGGCGGGTATCGGCTAGACTACGTCATTCGCATTGCGGCGGTTTCGCTTGGCTATCTCAGCGACTGTGCTCTTGCTGGCGGTAAGATGCGATCCAACGGTAGCTGGACCTGCCGACTGATGAAGCTATTGTACCGCAACATGTTAGGCGTGACGGCGAATGTGAGCTGGCCGGGCGACCGGTGTGCGGTATTATGGCAAGTCGGGCACAAGACAATGAGGTTGTCGTAGCTGTTGTCCCGGCAGGTCGCGTAACCCTCAATATGATGAAGATAAAGGATTTGCTGACCGGCCTCACTGATGGGTCCAGGTGGAATGTCAGTGCATTGAGAGTCGTGGAGCGAGAGCGGGCGACATTGCTGGTTCGGGTTGCAGAGCCGCCCGCGCGGCAATGGCGGGGACCAATGGTAGTGTGCGCCCGTGCCCAATAGCGAAAATCTCAGGAAGTTGAAGTTCAGTGCTGGACCCGAGTGATCGTCGTCGGCCTTGCGGACACCGCCGCCCTTTTCGCGGTGCGCAAACCGGGAGAGTGCAGGATCGGTCAAACCGTCACGACAATCTTGCCGAACTGATTGTTCGATTCCAGGAAGCGATGTGCCTCGACGATCTCATCGAAAGGAAAGGTTCTGGCGATTACCGGCTGAAGCGACCCCGAGATCAGCCCGTCGAGGATAAATGCCTTGGCGGCTTCCAACCGCGCGAGATCGCCGACGATCTCGTGCACGAGGTAACCGCGCAATGTCAGTGTCTTGCTCAGCACGGCGACCAGCGGGAACGGTGTTGGCTCGGGGCTCAAGCCGCCATATTCGATGAGAATGCCGCCGCGCGACATCGCGGCTGTCAGGGGTTCGAATATCGGGCTGCCGATCGGATCGAACACGACACGCACACCTTTTGGGCCGGCGATTTCCTTCAGCCGGGCTTCCAGATTCTCCTCCGTCGAGGCGATGACATTGGCAGCGCCGGAGTTGAGCAGGGCCTTCCTGCGTGTCAGCGACGAAGCCCCAGCCGTCCTGCGTGACCACGAATTCCTGCGCGCTTTCGTCGACGGTCAGGTAGCCCTTCTTGACGAGCGCACCCGCGGCCCAAATGTCCGGCTGGAAATAGGTCCGGTGTGTCAATTTCAGCAGAGAAGTGCAGCGCTCAGAAGAAAAAGTGTAGCGGAGGCTACGGGAAGGTTCTGGTTGGGTGGATTCCTGTCTGTCCGCTTCCCGGACGGAAGCCTCGGAAGCGGACACTTTGCAGACGCTTGCCGGGTCAGATTGTCGGCACAAGCGTTTCCGACAGAAGACGTGCTCCGAGGACGCTCATCACTGCACCCGCAGTGCGATCGATTCAAACCTTCGAGCGCAGGTAGAGTTCACACAGGCAGGCCCGTCACCCGTTGTTGCTGTCGCCGCCGCCGGCGAGTCTCGATGTAGCACGACATGGAGGCATCCCGAATGCTGAACTTCTCCGCAAGGTCTGTGTGCGTTACGCCCGACTCGCCCGAACGCTCAGCCACCGGTCATTGGGCTTTCCGATGCACCGACGTACTTCGCTGATGATCCAGCCGGCGTCTGTGAGTGCGGACCGCAGGGCAGA